>NZ_JBAPXX010000001.1:0-36721 GCF_049284435.1 Acinetobacter sp.
TCTAAGATGGTGCCGGCACACGGATTCGAACTGTGGACCTACTGATTACAAGTCAGTTGCTCTACCAACTGAGCTATGCCGGCGTTTCCTAGTGTTTCGTACGTTTCGTATCGGAACGGTGTGCAGTTTAGCAAAACTCAGAATCCTTGCAAGTGTTTTTTTCAAAAAAAACGTCAAAAACTCATAAAATCAAACCATTTGATGATAATTCAACCGCTTTGATCACTGCGCGAGCTTTTATTTGGGTTTCATTCCACTCAGATTCAGGATTTGAGTCGGCAACCAGTCCTGCCCCAGCCTGGACATAGACCTTATTTTCGCGAATAACACAGGTACGAATCGCAATCGACATGTCCATTTCGCCATGCCAGCCTAAATAACCAACAGCACCACCAAAAATTCCACGTTTTACCGGCTCAACTTCGTCAATAATTTCCATGGCACGGATTTTTGGCGCACCTGAAAGTGTACCTGCAGGGAAAGTTGCCTTAAAAACATCCAGGGCATCGACATCATCACGTACTTCACCCTGCACATTGGAGACAATATGCATCACATGCGAATAACGTTCGATCACCATTTGATCAGTCACCTGCACTTTGCCAATTTTTGCGATGCGCCCCACGTCATTACGCCCCAAGTCAATCAGCATGACATGTTCGGCAATTTCTTTTTCATCGGATAATAAGTCTTGCTCAAGCGCCAGATCTTCTTCTTTGGTTTTGCCACGTGGACGGGTACCTGCAAGCGGTCGTACTGTGGCAATACCATTTTCCAGACGGGATAGAATTTCCGGTGAAGAGCCAACAATATGGAATGGCGTGTTGTTTTCCAAAGTCTGCCCTTGCACCAAGAACAGATACGGCGAAGGATTAAGGTGACGCAGTGCGCGATAGACCTGCAGTGGATCACCATCGAAATCAGAGACCATCCTGTGACCAGGAACGACCTGCATCACATCTCCAGCACGAATATACTCTTTGACTTTTTCTACCGAAGCAATGAAGCTGTCATGTCCGGTGAGGGACTCAAAATGTGGCGGCGTATGTTTTTCAGCTTTAAGGCTGATGGGCGTGGCAAGAATATTTTCTAATTCATTTAATTTTTCATGTGCTTTTTCATAAGCAGCCGGATCAGTGGCATCGGCATGTACAATCAGGAACAAGGTATCTTTTAAGTTATCAAAGACAACCACTGTTTTAGACAGCATCATCCAGATATCTGGCAAGCCGACCGGATCCGCTTCAGGCACATTTTTTAACTTTGGTTCGATATAACGCACAGCATCATAACCAAAGTAACCGACCAGCCCACCAGTAAAACTCGGTAAGTCCGGTAATTCTGCTTGGGTAGGCACCTTAAATTGCGCCTGAAAGTCTCGAATATATTGAAATGGATCAGCACAGTGCTGTTTTTCAATTGAAGCATCTGCATGCTGTACCGTCAGCTCACCCGCATTGCAGGAAAATACGGTAGATTCACCTAGTCCGATAATCGAATAACGTGCCCAGTTCTCTCCTCCTTCTACAGACTCAAATAAATAAGCCTGTTGATGCTGTTTAAGCCGAGCAAAAATAGAAAGTGGTGTATCGGTATCCGCCAGACGCTGACGATAAACAGGAATGAGGTTATAGCCTTGTGCAGCAAGTTCTTGGAATTGTGCTTGAGTGGTCATGCGGTTTTTCTCTTTAAATTAGGGTTACTCAGTATGTAAATAAAATTGAACTGAGCGACGCCATCGAAAAACCTGATAACTATTCATTTTTTTTCCTTAGTACACGTATTAGGCAAGTAATTCTCTAAGATCACCCACAATCTGCTGCGGCTGACAATCTGCAATATTTTCACCATGATTATAGCCATAGCTGACTACAACACAATCAATCCCGGCACGGCGTGCAGCTTCGACATCATTAGAAGAATCTCCAATGAGCAAGACCTGTTTTTTGCTCACCTCATAATGTTCGACACAATGCAGCAACTGGCGCGGATGCGGTTTACGCTCAGCAAAACGGTCGCCCCCAATGATATCGGCAAAATAATGAGCCATATCCAGTGTGTCTAAAATACTGCGGGCAGGAAGTTCAGGCTTATTGGTCACACAAATCAGGGTTTTACCTTGGGCTTTGGCCCAGTCCAGAAATTTCAGGATTCCCGGAAAAGGAACGGTATCGACGCAGGGATCGACATTATAGATATCCAGAAAAGTCGTTAAGAGTTCCTGATGCTGTGCCGGCGTAACTTCGCCAACCAGATGCTGCAAAACACTTTCACAGAATATCGATGTGCCCTTGCCTACCCAGGTCCGTACCTGCTCTTCAGTCACCAGAGGCAATTGCAGCACATTCAGGCTCATATTCATGGCGCGATACAGATCATGTGCTGAATCCACCAAGGTACCATCCAGATCAAACAAGATCAGTTCGCGCTTTTCTAATTGTGCAATAGACATCCCGACCCTCTTTTATAATATTCGCAGCCACAAAAAAAGGCATGCGCTGTGCATGCCTTGATTGTAACCAATCATCGGCTTATTTGAACAATAACCAAGCCATAATTGCTAAAATAATCAACACAATCACTGAAATCAAACCTACAGATACATTTTTCTGGGTTTCTTTTTCCTGTTCTACGCGTGACACAGGCTGCTCAACCGGAATTGAGGCAGGCTCTGGTTTCACAGCACTAATGTCCACGCCTTCAGGAATAGGCGCCGGTTTTGGAATACCGACATTGGTTGGCATGCCATCACGGGTTAATTGCACCGAAGCATCACGATGTTTCAGTTCCGGCATTCCCTGATCATTCATTTGCTGCGCAGGTGTAGGCTCAGCTACTTCGACCTGTTCCACGACTTTTTCTGCCGTTGCTTCAATTTCTGCTGGAACCTCTACTGCAGCCGCAGGCGCCAGTACTGAAAATTTCAAGCTGGCAAACTGAACAATGTCATCCTGCTTTAATAAGGTTTCCTGCGCAATCTGCACATCATTGACGAAAGTGCCATTCGATGAACCTAAATCCCGCACCCAGAGCGCATCATCCTTCAGTAAAAATGCCGCATGTTTACGGGAGATTTCCGCAGCTTGCAATACGATATCCGCAGCCTGATGACGCCCCACCAGCATGTCACGGTCAATGCTAATTTCCTGTCCTGTTAAGTCGCCTGTAATCGCGTGTATTTTCCAAGTCATGAAAGTTACTTCTCTGTTCTCTTTGACATTATCATAACATGCTGTCTGCAAATGCGAATGGCTTAGCTTTTGGGTCTAAGTGTGGTTGTTGTAACGGTATTTTTACTTTTTTCTACCTGCTGGACGGGTTCTACCACTTGTCGCTGAATCACCGGTTCTATCGCTACCGGCGTGACGACTACATTAGCTGGTTGTGCCTGAACGGGTGCGGTCGGCACAGTTTGATAAGTCGAGTTTTGCAATGGCGTTCTGGATACCGGAATGCGCTGCTGATACACATCTTCAACACTTTCTGGCAATTTGGCAAAGTTCCCGTCTGAATCGAGTGCGAGTTGCAGACTATATAGCTGACTATAGCGTTGCTGGGTCAGCTTACGCACTTCATTTTTATCCCCCACAATGGTTGGATGTATAAAGATCAATAAGTTACGCTTCTGATTGGATTTACCTTCAGAACGAAATAAACGTCCCAAGCCTGGAATTGCACCCAGACCAGGCACCGCTTGGCGTCCATAACTGGTATTATCTGAAATCAGACCACCAAGGACAATGGTTTGTCCATGTTCGGCCAGAATTGAGGTTTTAATTGCACGTTTACTGGTAACCAGATCCTGCGCCTGCCCTTTACTGGCTTTGACATCAGAAACTTCCTGTTCCACTTCCAGGCGTACCGTACCATCTTCGCCAATATGCGGGACTACCTTTAAAGTGACCCCGACATCCTTGCGTTCAATGGTGGTATAAGGGTTGGCCACTCCTGCCGCACCCGTAGATACCGAACCGGTAACAAAGGGTACGTTTTCACCCACCACAATATAAGCTTCTTCATTGTCCATGGTCACAATTGACGGTGTAGACAATAGATTGGATTTAGTGGTTTCTTTTAGTGCCTGAATCATCGCGCCATACAGACGTCGGGAACCATCACTCCCTTCACGATAATCTCCAAGTACCAGTGAACTACCTGCTCCCACGGCACTTGCAGCACCTGCACCACCACCAGTGAGATAACCGGCCGCAATATTTTTTAGACTGGTACCAAAATTATCGAAGTTCACCAGCCCAATACCACTGCTGATATCACCCAAGGCCCATTGCACACCGAGTTGATCCGCATCTGTTCCTTCCACTTCAATAATCGCAGCTTCAATCAGCACCTGTTTACGACGAATATCCAGCTGATTAATTGCTGATTCGATTTCCCGCATCAATTGCGGATCGGCCTTTACCACCAAAGAGTTCTGTGTGGTATCTGCAATAATACTGACCCCGTTCGCGCTAAAGCTGCTAATCCCGCCCTGCTCGGTATTCATACCAGTATTCAATTGAATACCGGAGGAAGTATTACTGCCGTTATTGCTGCTGTTACTACTATTATTTAAATTGCTGCCGGAACTGAGCGAAGATGAACTCGAAGACGTACTGACAGAGTTTGCATTACTGTTCACCGCCTGCCCGGTCACCAACCCCTGCAAGATCTCTGCAAGATTTTTGGCACTGGCATATTTCAGACGAAAGACTTTTAAGCCGCCCAGACGGTCTGCCGCTGGCACATCCAGGGTTTCAATAATTTGACGCACGCGCTTACGTGTCGTGGGATCACCTTTAATAATAATCCGGTTAGTCCGGGTATCTGCGATAACACGTACACGTGAACCGCGAACATCTTTGGCTGCACCCGTGGCTGTCATGGACTCAATCAGTTCGATCATTTCCTCGGCCTGACTCGATTGCAAACTGACCGCTTCAATATCATTTTGGCCGGTACCATCCAGATTGCGAATGATGGTTTCCAGCTGGTAAATATTGCTGGCGCGATCCGACACAATCAGTGCATTCGTCCCCGGCACCGCCGCCAGATGGGCAAACTGCGGCATCAAGGGGCGCAATGCAGGAATCAGGTCATTGGGATTGGTATTTTCCAACCACAACACCCGAGTTACAATCTGGTCACCACTGGCACGACTTCTGGCATCATAGGGAATGCCTGAGCTTTTGACATTGCTGTCCGGAACCAGTTTAATGGTATTACCCGAAGGAATTGCCACCACGCCATTCACATTCAGTACGCCTAAAAACAGGTCATAGACTTCATTTTTATTCAGGGCTTTATTGGAGATGACCGTCACGTTGCCACGTACCCGCGGATCGACTGCGAAGTTTTTGCCGGTAATATCGGCCACTTCATTAATGAATGCAGTTAAGTCAGCATCTCGAAGGTTGATTTTCCAGGTTTGTGCATAACTCGCGGTACTGACCACAGCCATTAACGGTGCGGCCACACAGAATGCCCATGCTGATCGATTATTATTAAATAAAGCCATAAACTTTCGTGTTTCCTAACCCTATGCGTGATGACACATCACTTCAAATCTTGTTGTATGGTCATCACCTGATCACCACGTTTTATTTCGAGTTTGACCTGACCTTCACGTCGGGCCTGTTCCAGTAATTGTGCTTCGGTCTGTCCCTGGCTCAGCGTCTGGCCATTTAAAGACAAAATCCGGTCGCCCGGTCTTAAACCCAGGCGATTACGCAGTGCAGCCGGTGTGCGTGAAGTCACTTCATAACTACCATCTGCTGCACTGACCCCCATATTCTGTAAATACTGGTCCTTGTTTTCCTGCATCTGCTGGATGGCCCGACCAATTTCATTCTGTGGCGAAGGCTGCTCAGGCATACTACTGCTAGAAGGCATAGTAGGCATTGAACTTGAAGATGCTGATGTTTCCGGCACAATCGGCTGATTCAAGCCATTTTCCAGACCTTTGAATAAGACTTCTTGAGTAGCACCTGTGGATCGACGTAAAATAACCCGATCCCAATACACTTCAGCCAACTCAAAACCGCTATTAGCCAGCATTTCCCCGACACGATAACGATCGACCTGATCATTAATTTTCAGTACAGCCGAAGAGTTATAACTTGGACTGGCGACCACCACCCCTTGTAAAATGATATTGGCCGTTTCAACCACACCCGCAGACTGCCCAGCTTCCTGAAACAATGAAAATGCACCGATATTCGGAATTTGTGCCTGTTGCGAGCCCAGCTCAACCCGCTCCAGCTGCATGGCTTGTGGTGGAGCGATTAGCAACCAGAACAAAGCCGCCAGCTTCCAGCATAAATACAGAATGAGCAGTAACAAAACAACAGGTGCAGCACGATTGAGCTGCTTCAAGTCAATATTTTTTAAATCATTCAGAGAAACTGCCATCAGTTCAAGCCTCCCATTAAGGGTTGGCGCGTACTGATCACATAGGTATCTAATCCGGCTTTACCTTCATAAGAAGGTGCATTCATTAAAAAGCGCTGGGTGAGCTGGATATCCAGCATCAGACTCGGATCAAGCTTGATATTCAGCATGCGTTGATCGCGACTATCCCGAACATCAACTAACAGCTGTCCGCTTTCATCTGCGAGTTTTCCAGTCATGGTAGGTACATTCATGCGTTCCTGACGCTGAGCAAACGTATAAATCAGCTCACCACCCGCCCATTGCATTTGCCCGGCCACCTGACTAAAGCCCTGTTCTTTTTTATATTTAAAATCCAGATCTTTAAACTGAATCGCAGTACTCGGCCATTGCCAGTCTGCAAGTTTTTTTAGAGTTTCAGCAGCGATCTGTCCTTCAAGATTTTTGACAATCAAAGACTTATTCAGACCATAAGCCATGATCCCGGAAAGCTGGGTATTGCCACTATGCAAATCAACATGTGCTCCAACCCGCAGCAACAGCAAATCCAGTGGCCGTACTTTCCAGTTCAGACTACCCCGAAGATTGCCTTTTTTCCAGTCCGCACTTCCCTGCCAGATATTTCCGTTTACATTATGCAAAGTCTGGTTATTTTTATAAAATTTTGAAATTAACCACGCTGCTGGCACTTGTAATACGACAAAAATAAAAAATGCAACAAGAGCAAGAATCAACCATCTTAAAGTTTTCGGTTTACTGCTCATCCCCACCACGACCAATCGCTCAAGTCCAAATCCCCATTTATAATTTTTCCCTTATACCCACACATTATGCACACTTTTCTGCCAACGCCAATTCATAGATATAAAAAAACCAAGCAGGTATGCTTGGTTTAATGATCATAGACTGTCTGTATGACAGCCTAATGACCAGATCAAATGAAGGCTTAGATCAGGAAATCGTCCAGCTTTGCGCCTTTTTCCAATTCAGCCACTAACCAGCGCGGCTGTTTACCACGGCCAGTCCAGGTATCGTCCGGATTACTTTTGCTACGGTAACGCGGTTCAACCGACTTACGTGACGATTTCTTACGCTTAGATGCACCAAATTCAAGTAACTGTTCAACCGTCATACCAACTTTCTCAGCAACTGCCAAGATTTGCTGATAAGCGTCTTCAATTTCTTGATCTTTTTTTGAAGCAATCAATGACTCTGCTTCTGCTTGTAAACGTTTTAACTCTTCTACTGATAAATGCGTAATATCTGGCATAATGCTCTCCGAAAAATAATATTATTCATTTTATTAAATAATAGCCCCATCATATTTATATTAAATAAAACATTCAATATAAAACCTTAAAGCAATAACAATAAAGTTTAAAAAAAATTACAAAATAAAATGCTTCATTCATTTTTAAATTTCATGTTGAACGCTTAATTCAAGTGCTTTGATTTTTTCGCGAATATGTTCCGGAATTTCTGTTTTCTGCATAGTCTTTTTATCGACACAGACAATAACTGCTTCTGAAGTAGCAACAATACTTTGCTGTTTTTCACTCCATAATACATATTGCATTCTAACTGCACTATTACGGATTTCTTCAATACGTGCTGCCACTTTTAAATGATCAGGAAAAACCACGGGTTTTAAATAACGGCACTGATTGGATGCCACTACGGTAGATACCGATTCAGTGAGAATTTCTAATTGGGTTAAATAAGCTAGACGTGCACTTTCGACATAACGGTAATACATGGCATTATTGACATGTCCAAAGGCATCCATATCGCCCCATGCGACTGTTTGTTCATACACTACTGGATATTGTTTTAATTCTGACATCATTATTCTCAAGTTTTAATTTCTATAAAGTTTACATTGGATTCAAATACTGCATTTAACTGCTGTAGCAAGTCATCCCGATCTTGTAAGGCAGCTTTAATTCTTAAATAACTCATCCGGATATAAGTCGAGCAGTTGCTGAGCTTGATCTGTATAGCCTGTAGCTTGCAACACATGCCATTTCGCAAAGCTTAAAATCGGCAATGCCGGATACTTGGCTTCCCAGTGCGAAATCTGTTGTGCAATCGCATCATAATCTGGATTTTGTCGCAATAACTGTTGCTGGAACCACAAATAAAAGACATCCTGATTAAATTGCTGTTCCATTAAATGAATCGCAAGCACTTCATGCTCGGCACTCATTTCTGGCATTCTAAATAATAATTTCAACCATAATAATTTGACTGAATAGTCACGATCAAATATCTGAGGTTTTAAATCTAAATAACGTTGCTGTAAATAAAATAAATCGTCCTGTGTGGCTTGGTCATAGGCCAGTAATAATTGTTCCAGCCATGTTTTTTTTACTTCTTGGTCTAAATGTCCATATTGAGTCGAGCGTAAATATAACCAGGGAAACTGCATGGCAAATACCCCCCATAATGCGACAAGGCGCTGCTCATAGGCTGTTTTAACCTGCATTAACCAAGGCGATAATTCATGCTGATTTAAAAACTCTAAATGGGTAAGTGCTTGTTCACCTTGCTGTTGTGATAAATAAATTTCAATTCGCTGTAATTCTGCCAGTTCAAATGCCATTGGATTGGATTGGTTTAAAGCAGTTAATGCATGGGTATATTGCTGTTGTCCCCAAGATAAACGCGCATCAATAATATGTTTGAGTAAGCCAGATTTAGTAAAAGACTGCTGAATAAAATCCCGCTGATCCTGCGCAGCGTTTAATAACCAGATCACGGCCAACTGTTCATAAGGGTGCAAGCGGGAAAAACTAAATACTGTTTCAGTTTTACGTTGTTCACGACTGCGATACTGCTTGATGGCATACCAGATGCAATGCATCAGAAAACTTACACTGACCAAGGATGCGGCCAAAAACCAGAGGGTGGTTTGCAACTGCCACTCGCGCCAATACAGATAGACATAGCCGGCCCCATGTCCATAACTCAGGATACTCAGCCCCGCAATGCCAAGTAAGCAGACAAATAAATAGGCTAGCAGAATCTGTTTCATAAGCAATTAGCCCACTAGGGTGCGTGTGTTTAATAATGGAATCGGAGTAATCGGGGTGGCCTTAATTTGATTCAATTGCTGAATCCATTTTTGGCTCTGTGCATCCGGCAATTGCTCCAAGACTTCAATCACGGCATTCAGTGCTTGCTGAAAAGCGACAGATTGGTCTTTTTGTAAGGTATTCTGTGCGATGAGCAAGCGCAACTGGGCCTCTTTCAGTACCAGATGCCGTTGCATCAGGACTGTGCTTGGCTGATCTGCGGATTCAATCTGAATCCAGCGCTGCCAGAAAGAGCGTTGAGTTTCTGGACGCTGACGATATGGCGTCTGAATTTCTTTTTCAATTTCAGCATCCATCTGCACCAAGAGTTCTTTTACTTTATTTTGCTGCACTAATCGACTGTTCACGAATTTTTTCAGCATGTCCTGATCTTTCGCAATTACTTGCTGCAAACTGCGGACCAAGGCAGGCGCTAAAACATAATCATCCAGCTCATTGGATAACTGATTTAATTTCTCTATTGCAGTGGCGTATTGTTGCTGTTGCAGTGCAAATTCGATCAGATCCAGATGCTGCTGTATTAAGGCAATATCATTCTGTGTTTCATTAGCTACCGCTTCACTTACTGACGCTTTCGCTGAAGTAGCCCCAGCACTTTCCTGCTGAACAGAAATCTGGCGTTTTAAAGCCACGAACTGATCATTGAGATTGGCATTTTGCTGCTGTAACTGATTGATGCTTTGATTGAATTCAGTCTGTGCTTTATTCAGAACATGTAAGTCGTAGCTGAGCTTGACTAGCCACGCCATACTCAAGATGAACAATACAATGAATAGTTTCTTCATGCGTTCCCTAATATCAGCCCCATTTTCTGCAAGATCGTGCTTGCGTTTAAATCATCGATTTGTACGAATTGAAAACTTGCCTGATGCTGCTGTTGATATTCCCCAAGAATAGTGGCCAAACGTGGCCCCAAAACCAAATAACAGGCGTGCTGCATAAACTTTGCATCATCCTGCATAAGTGCCAGCCAGTTTAACCAGCTTGCTTCACTGGTGATCAGAACTGCAAAACGCTGCTGCGTCTTAAGCAGCGCCAAGTTCTCTGCCAAAATCGTTGCCGTTGTTTCAGGACATTGCCGCCGGTACAAAATAAAGTTTAAAACTTTAATATTGCTGGCACGTAAATGATCCATCATAAATTGACGACCGCCTTCTCCGCGCCAGAAGGCTACACCTGAGCCAAAAGCCAGTTCCTTCAACACAGGCAATTGCAGCATGCCTTCCGAAGTTTCGACCTCAGGCACATGACTGTGAATGCCATAGCGGGCCAATGCCTGTTCAGTGGCTTTACCCACTGCCACCCAATGCACCTGTGCCAAAGTCGAGAGCGCGACTCCCGCCTGTTGCAAATATTGCATGCCAATCTGGGCAGCCGTCGGGCTAACCACCACAATAATCTGTGCCTGTTGCAGCTGCTGATACAAACTCGACAGCTCATCGGAATAAGGCATGGCATGCAGTTCGAGCAAGGGCAATTCCAGAACAGAAACTTGCGCTGCCTGTAACTGCTGGGTCAAGCCTGCAGCACGATCACTAGGGCGGGTATTAATCAATAACATTAGTGTGAATAGAGTGCTTTCAGCAACTCGCCAGCACCTTGATCAAGCAAGCCTTTTGCCAGCTCTACACCCAATTGCTCCGCATCTGCCATTTTGCCAGTATGCTGTGCCCGGAGTAAAACTGTTCCATCGATACTGCCAACACGACCTTCGATTGAAATCACACCCTCTTTGAGCGTGGCATAACCGGCAATCGGTACCTGACAACCGCCTTCTAAATAGGCATTAAAAGCACGTTCGGCACGTACGCAAGCATCTGTATCTGCATGCAGGAGGGGCTGAATCAAGTCCAGCACCGTCTGATCATGAGTACGGCATTCTAAGCCTAATGCACCTTGACCCACGGCCGGCAGACTGATTTCAGGAGTCAGAGTATGACGAATACGTTCTGCCAGACCCAAGCGTTTTAAACCGGCACTGGCCAGAATAATCGCATCATACTGACCTGCATCCAGTTTAGATAAACGTGTGCCGACATTACCGCGTAAATCGATAATATCTAGATCTGGACGCTGTTTTAAAATCTGGGTTTTACGGCGCAAACTTGAGGTTCCGACTTTGGCGCCTTGTGGTAATTCCTCAAAGCTGGCATAAGTATTCGACACAAAAGCATCTAAGGGATCTTCACGTTCGCAGATCACCGCCAGACCCAGACCTTCGGGCAAGGCCATCGGGACATCTTTCATGGAATGCACGGCCAGATCCGCACGACCATCCAGTAAAGCGGCTTCTAATTCTTTTACAAACAGTCCTTTTCCACCAATTTTAGCCAGTGGCGTATCGAGAATTTTATCGCCCTGAGTAACAAAAGTGACTAACTCGACCTGCAAACCAGCGTGCAAATCTTGTAGGCGCGCACGGATATGTTCCGCTTGCCAAAGCGCAAGTGGACTTTGTCGAGTTGCAATTTTTAGGGTCTTCATAAATTTCAATAACAGTAAATGAGAACAATAGTCTAAACTTAACCTGCTCACTTGAAAATGCAAGTGAATTTATACAAGTTTCAACTGAATGCTCTCATTCATCCCCTGCTAAAGCTTTTGAATCCGATCTCGTAAAAACGGTAAATGTCGCCGACTAACCGCTAAACGGTCTTCCAGCTCACGACAACGTACCTGATACTGACCTGAACTCACCACTTCCAGACCGTCCAGATAATGCACCGAGATCAAGGCATTACGATGAATCCGGATAAACTGGTTCCCAAACTCCTGCTCTAACTCCTTTAAGGTTTCATCAATCAATACACTGCCGTTTTTATGACGCACAGTGACATATTTCTGATCCGCCAGAAAATAATAGATATTTTCAACTGGCACCAATTCGACACCACGATAGGTCTTTGCCGCAATCTGCTGGCGGCTGATATTGATTTCGTCCATATTTTCTTTTTGTTTTAGTTGGCTCATTTGAGCTTGGGTAAGTTTAGTTAAGTGCTCTAAAACCTGTGCCAATTCCTGTTGCATCACCGGTTTAAGCAAGTAGCCTTCGGCATTTGATTTAAATGCATCCAGCGCATGTTGGTCATAGGCCGTACAAAAGACAATGGCCGGCATTGGATCCAGTTGACGCAAATGTTGCGCACAAGCTAGTCCATTCATTTCAGGCATTTGAATATCTAATAAAATGACATCGGGTTCGTATTGGTGAGCCAGATCAATCGCTTGACGGCCATGGCTTGCTGTCGCCACCACATCATGCCCCAGTTGAGAGACCAAACGTGATAAACGCTCGACGGCCAAAGGCTCATCATCACAAATCAGGATGTCCATTTCTCCTCCTTACCCAGTTAACATCATCAGATGAATGATAAAGCTAACTGCGATTTCTTTGATTTATTTTTATTTATATTGATATCGCACTACCGTCGTAAACATCCCTTCGCCGGCAAAGGTTTGAAAAGTCACACTGGGTCCATAATAAGCTTGCAGACGCTGTCTGACATTTTCTATTGCAATACCATGTCCCTTTTTTAAAGTTTTATTATCCTGTGCATAAGGGTTCGTTATGATGATATTAATTTGATTTTGCAATATTTCAACCAATATGCTTATGGTACTCTTTGTGAGAATTTTTTCAACTCCATGGAAAATACTATTTTCTAACAAGGGTTGTAAAGTTAATAATGGAATTTGAACTTGTGAGTATAAGTCTTTGTTTTCTAACTTCCATTCGACCTGTAAACGCTCACCTAGACGGATCTGTTCAATCTCCAGATAGCGCTGGCACAGATCAATTTCCTCCTTCAGGCTGACCAGTTTTAATTCCTGAAAACTGGCACGAAACAGCCGTGACAAATTCAGTAGCATGTGCTCGGCTTTATCCGGATCGATACTGATCAGGCTGAGCACACTGTTCATACTATTAAACAGAAAATGCGGCTGAATCCGCGCCTGCATGGCCTGAATCCGGGCATTCAGCTCACTATGCTGCTGCTGCTCCCATTGCTCACGCAAGTAAAGGTAGCGAAAACAGAAGGTTCCCAGCAAAATTCCCAGACTTAAATGGAGTCCGGCCTGATTCAGTGCAATCGCCAGGTTTAAATCCTGAAAATTAAAATTCTGTCCAAAATGTATCAAGATATTCAGGTTTACCGTGGTGAACAACACAATTGCCTGTAATAGTAAAAATCCGGAAATCAAGGCCAGTTTAATGCCCATACGCTGAAAGGCCTGATGGAACAGCTCGACCAATGCTGCAAAACATAACAGCACCCAGTTGATATACAGGATATATTGCAGCAGGTGCATACCATTTAAAGCATGCCAGGATTGCGCTTCTGCGAGCGCCAGAATCATGGCCAGAATATTGCCGCCAACAAAGAGTTCCAGCAAATAGTGCAAATTGCCGATCTGGCTAAAAAAATAGGAATTTTGCGTTTGTTCGTTCATCGATGCGAAAGATTGAGCAGATGTGACTTCGGCAATGGGCTTTGAATTTGTTATACTCTTTTTCGTTCTACTGCTTTTAATCTGATTGAGCCGACATGACCACATCTTCTAATTCCTCTAATCCATCACAAGCCCAGACTTCGGGTATGTGGGGCGGTCGTTTCTCTGAAGCGACTGATGCTTTTGTTGCTGAATTTACAGCATCTGTTCAATTTGACCAACGTTTTTATAAACAAGATATTGCAGGCTCGATTGCCCATGCAACCATGCTGGCAAAAGTGGGCGTACTGACCGATCAAGAACGCGATGACATTATTGAAGGTCTGACTGCAATTCAAGCCGATATTGAAGCAGGAAAATTCGAATGGCGCATTGATTTAGAAGATGTACACATGAACATTGAGTCACGCCTGACTCAGCGTATCGGCATTACTGGCAAGAAACTGCATACCGGTCGTAGCCGTAATGACCAAGTGGCGACAGATATCCGTCTTTATGTGCGTGATGAAATCGATGGCATCCTGGAATTACTGAAAAAATTACAAAAAGGTATTTTAAGCCTGGCGGCTAAAAATACTGATACGATCATGCCGGGCTTTACCCACTTGCAAACCGCTCAGCCAGTGACTTTTGGTCACCATTTGATGGCCTGGTTTGAAATGTTGGTACGCGATTCAGAGCGTTTGATTGATTGCCGTAAGCGTGTCAACCGTATGCCACTCGGTTCTGCTGCACTTGCGGGAACGACTTACCCGATTGAGCGTGCTTATACCGCTGAGCTGTTAGGTTTTGAAGCAGTTGCTGAAAACTCTTTAGATGCAGTATCGGATCGTGATTTTGCAATTGAATTTAATGCCGCTGCATCTTTAATCATGATGCATTTATCGCGTATGTCCGAAGAACTGATTCTATGGACTTCAGCGCAATTCAAATTCGTCAACATTCCGGATCGCTTCTGTACTGGTTCATCCATTATGCCGCAGAAGAAAAACCCGGATGTACCTGAACTGGTACGTGGTAAAACCGGTCGTGTCTATGGCGACCTGATGAGTCTGCTGACTTTAATGAAAGGCCAGCCACTAGCCTACAACAAAGACAACCAGGAAGATAAAGAACCATTATTTGATGCCATCGACACAGTTCGTGGTTCACTCATGGCATTTGCTGACATGATTCCTGCACTGGTTCCAAACATTACTGAAATGCGCGAAGCAGCATTACGTGGTTTCTCAACTGCGACTGATCTGGCTGATTACCTGGTGAAAAACGGCGTGGCTTTCCGTGATGCACACGAGATTGTAGGTAAAGCGGTTGCACTCGGCGTTCAGGAAGGTAAAGATCTCTCTGAACTTAGCCTTGAACAGCTGCAACAGTTCTCTGACCTGATTCAGGCAGACGTATTTGAAAAGGCCCTAACCCTTGAAGCCTCGGTGAATGCACGTAATCACATTGGTGGTACTGCACCTGCTCAGGTTGAAGCTGCGATTGCACGTGCTTACACTCGCCTAGAAAACCTTTACGCTTAAGGAAGATCGATATGTCTCGACAAGTATTTTGCCGTAAGTATCAACAAGAAATGGAAGGCTTAGACTTTGCACCATTCCCAGGGCCAAAGGGTCAGGAACTGTTTGATAACGTGTCGAAACAGGCTTGGCAAGAATGGCTAAAACACCAGACCACGCTGATTAATGAAAAGCGTTTAAATGTGTTTGAACCTGATGCAAAAAAGTTTCTTGAAGAACAGCGTGAAAAGTTCTTTAACAATGATGCATCTCTAGAAAAAGCTGAAGGCCTAAAGCCTGAGTGAGGATTAGTGGAGCACCGCTCCACCCGAACGCAAAATGAGAAGCTATGCTTCGAGTGAAAAAATAAGGTACTGCCTTATTTCTCTGCAAGACAAGCTGCTTTACTGCGTGTAGGCATTAAATAAAAAAGAGTCTCTTTTGAGACTCTTTTTTATTTAGCATTGCCTTATTTTTCTATAAACCAAGCGAAGTGACCAGTTTTAACAGTTAAAAAAGCCTGTAACAGGATTTTTTCTATTGACCTCCAGACTATTCCACTACCCACAATATCAACCTTCAAAATGTATGTAGGCGCTACTCTAGAAAGATTATCTTCTCAGACTTTTACTTATTCTAGAGCCTTTCCACTGACATGAACTGGAATATTAAGAACAGATTAATAAAAGCACACTAAAAGAAGTTATTCCTTTAGTACTGAATTTTAACCAGCCCTCTTATCTGCTTTGTAATGACGGGTCAAGAACTGAATTAGCCAAAAGGATTTTTACCTACTCTATCTGCTTGAGATAGTCAGCCACTATCCTGCTGAAAAACATTCAGATTTGTATCAAAATTAGAAATTGTAAATTCAATATACAGAGCAATCACAAAACACAACAATCTGCTACAAGAAGTCATATGATTTTGAAAAAATGGCTCTCTATAATGAGTCCTAAGAAGATGAGACATCTTTGAATAACTATAATAATAAGTAATAAATACCCCGATTTAATCCCAGTTCTTCCCCCAAAGGCTGGGTATTTTTTTGCCTGTGATTTGTCCATTTTTTAATGATTCAAGCCCATAAAAAAAGCCCCTTTTCCAGGAGCTTTTTTATTTCGATTATTTCAATTAAGGCTGTTTCAGATAGGGCCAAGCCGCTTTCAGATAAATGAACATTGACCACAAAGTGAGGACGACTGCTGTATATAGCAAGGCATACGCCAGTATTTCCAACGGTGGCCAGTTCAGAAGGAATACGGTGATGGCGATCATCTGGAAAGCTGTTTTGTATTTACCCACCGTTGAAACCGCAACATTGGTCCGCGCACCGAGTTCTGCCATCCATTCACGCAGGGCTGAAACGGTAATTTCACGCGAAATAATCACAATCGCAGCAAAAGCCATCGACATGGAAGGTTGCCATTGCACCAGTACAATCAGTGCAGCCGTGACCATCAATTTATCTGCAACTGGGTCGAGGAAACGCCCAAAAGCGGAAGTCTGATTTAATGTTCGTGCCAGATAGCCATCAAACCAGTCCGTTACCGCAGCCACCACAAAGATCGTGGTTAAAATGATATGCCGCGTCATGTCTGGGTTATGGGCATCAAAGCCCATTGCAGGCGGCCAGTAAGCCACCAATAAAAATACCGGAATAAGAGCGATACGCGCCAAGGTCAAGATATTTGGAATATTCAGGATACGACCTGTAGTCATAGACACCGCCAATTGTTCCCCTCATGTACGATGAAAATGCACACTTTTTTAGAGGTTTGATCCATCATTAATAGGCTTCACTTTATACGAATTGACTTGCAGTGTCACTAGGCAAACACCGTCACTGTTTGTCTTGCTATCGCAATCAGGCGATTTTCGGTATCCCACAGACACGCATGTTCTGTCGCATAACCATCCGCAGCATGATCAGTAAATACTTTATATTTAAACCAATCATGTAGTTGATGTTGAACCGGATGTATATAAGTCACGGTCCAGGTCAAGCTACTTGCAGGTGCCATGTTTCTAAACATCGGTAACACCCCGGGTGGCCAGATATCAAAGATAGCCATCAGGTCTGCGACTAAAAATTCACGGTTGTGATGCTTTTCGGGATGAAAACGGCACCAGCCGCCAAAGTCTGGACGAGGGCTGCCACTACAGGGCAGATTGACATCCGCCCAGGCAATTTCAAAATGGTTATAACAGTCTGGCATGCCATAACCCGCAGGAATCTGAAACAGCTGCTCTGGCGCAGCAAAGTCGGGAGCTTGGGCTTGTTGCTGCACCTGAATGGCGGAATCCCGGGAAATTCCAAAACTGGCAACCAGAATACTTTGCACGGCATCATCCTGCCATAAACGTACTTCGATAGTAGTCACAGATTTACCCTGCCGCAGGATTTCAGCCGTCAACCGTACTTTGGCTTGCTGAATCGGGCCAACAAAGGTCACGCTACAACTCAGCAGATGCTTGGCGGGATCATTGATCTGTGTAACCGCTTTTTGCATCATCATCGCGGCAGCCAGACCACCATACAGGGTACGGCCCTGTAACCATCCCTGTGGAAATTCTACCCATTCCTGTTCGGCAATTTGTGCATAAAGTGCATGCAAAGACATGTTGATCCCTCAGTAAGTCTTGATGCTCAGTATATTCGGCAAAATTCCTCATGTTGTGAATGCCCTGTGACCCAAGCGTCAATGCGCACTTTTGCCCTTGCATTCAAGTCTCGAGTTATTCATGCAGCACTTTATAAATCATCCGCGCCATGACTGAACCCAGTCCCGGCACCATTTGCAGATCTCGTTCTGAGGCTTTCAGTACGCCCTGAATCCCGCCAAAATGGGTCAGCAAATCCCGACGGCGTTTTGGTCCGAGCCCCGGAATCACTTCCAGTACCGACGAACCCCGTTTTTTATCGCGTTTGGCACGATGCTTGGTAATCGCAAAGCGGTGTGCCTCATCACGCACTTGCTGAATTAGATGCAGTGCTTTATGGTCTTCCGGTAATTGAATTTTACTGCCATCGGTAAAGTGCAGGGTTTCCAGACCGGGCTTACGCCCCTCCCCTTTGGACACACCCACCATAAAAGCCTCTAAGCCCAGTTCCTGCATGACTTCGATTGCCATATGCAACTGCCCCTTGCCACCATCAATCAGCAGCAAGTCTGGCAACAGGGCTTTTTTATAACGACGGGTCAGCGCCTGACGCATGGCGGCATAGTCATCGCCCGCCTGAATATCCTGAATGGAAAACTGGCGATAGTCGCGCTTGCGTGCTCCGCCACTGTCAAAGACCACACAGGATGCCACGGTATCTTCCCCCATAGTATGCGAAATATCAAAGCACTCGATCCGGTCTACAGGACGGCCGACCACCTGCTCCAGCTGGTGAAAACGCTCATTTAATTCTATATGATTGGCCAGCTTGCCCTGAATCGCGTGCTGTACATTCATCTGCGCCAGTTCCAGCCATTCGGCGCGGGTTTCACGCACCTTGGACTTGATCTGGATTTTCTTGCCAAAATGCTGCGACAGTGCTGCTTCCAGTTCTTTACGGTCAGCCACTTCCAGATTGACAATCAATTCAGCCGGGATTTCATCTGCCACCTGAAAATAGAAATTGGCAATAAAATCGGCCAGCATCTGCCCCAGGTCATCACTGAGCATATCCGGGAAATAGCTCTTGCCACCGAGCATTTTGCCGTTGCGCACGTGCATGATCTGCACACAGGTCACCCCGGCTTGATAGGCAATTGACAGGATATCCGCTTCGCCTTTGAGTTTATAGATCGCCTGCTGTGACTGTACCTCTCTTAATAGCGCCATCCGGTCCCGATAGAACACCGCTTTTTCAAATTCCAGCGCTTCAGCGGCCGCTTCCATTTTTGCGATCAGTTCCTGATTCAGCTCCTTGGTATCACCCTGCAAAAAGCGGATCGAGTTATCTACATCTGCCTTATAGTCTTCTGGAGAAATAAATCCGACACAGGGCGCAGAGCAGCGTTTGATCTGGTATTGCAGACATGGCCGGGTCCGGTTGGCAAAAAAACTGTTTTCACAGGAACGCACATTGAACAGTTTTTGCAGCACCACCAGAGTATCCCGCGCCGTATAAGCACTCGGATAAGGTCCAAAAAACTTGCCCACCTGATGTTTGCCCTTGCCGCGTCCACTAGCTAAACGCGGATAGGGTTTATCTGCCGAAACAAAAATATAGACATAAGATTTGTCATCACGCAGCATGATGTTATACGGCGGATGATGCAGCTTGATCAGGTTCTGTTCCAGCAACAAGGCTTCAGTTTCAGAACGCACCACCAGGGTCTGGATATCATAAATCCGTGCCACCAAGGCCTGGGTTTTGGGATGATCCAGCGTTTTGACAAAATAGCTGGAGACCCGGTTTTTCAGGTTTTTGGCTTTACCCACATACAATAATTCACCGTCTTTGCCATACATCCGGTAGACCCCGGGCAGGCTGGTCATATTCGCCAGGATTTTTTCAATATGGGGGCGTGCGTTTTCGTTCACCTAAAGCCTATTTTTCACCTACAATCTGCAGATATATGTGATGATTGTTGCGTCATTTTCAAGCAAAAACACAAAATTCCCCTGAAGCTGCCACCCAATCTTAAAGTTCCTGTAGGGTTATCCTACCGATCTATAACCCTCACGGCATAAACTGATTGTTAAAAGCTATAAATTTCAACCTTTAACTTTGTTATGCTCGAAAAGTCTAGTTTTGAGATGATTCGCATGACCATGCAGCAATCAGGCATTCATATTGTTCAATCCTCCACTTCCACCCATCACCCGTCTGAACGTGATCGCCTGATTGGCAAACCGCGTTTTCATTTTGAGCCGAGTAGTGTAATGCAGCTGCTACGTGAACGGATTATTGGACAGGATGCAGCCCTGAATGAAATTGAAAAAATGCTGCATGTGGTCAAGGCAGATTTTTCCAGTCCGGATCGCCCTTTGTCGGTTACCTTGATGCTGGGCCCTACTGGCGTCGGTAAAACTGAAACCGTGCGTCTGATTGCCGAAGCGATCTATGGCCGCCCGGATGCCTTTTGCAGGATTGATATGAATACTCTGGCACAGGAACATTATGCAGCGGCTTTGACCGGCGCACCGCCTGGTTATGTGGGATCAAAGGAAGGTCACAGCCTGTTTGATGAAACTGCGATTGCCGGCAGCCATACCCGTCCCGGCATCATGCTGTTTGATGAACCGGAAAAAGCCAGTAACGAGGTGATTCGCGGCTTGATGAACGTGCTGGATACTGGCCGGCTGACCTTGACAGCGGGCACTAAAACCATCGATTTTCGCAACTGCATGATCTTTATGACCAGCAATGTCGGGGCACAGGCGGCGCAGCAATATCTGGACAAACTCAGTTATCTGCCTGAGAAAATGCAGGTACTATGTTTAAAACGAGTTCCCACCCAGCGCATCATTGAAAAAGTCATGCAGCGTAAATTTGATCCCGAGTTTCTGAACCGGATTGACCGCAGCCTACATTATCAGACGGTACAGCATGATGCCCTGCCACGTCTGGTCGAAATTGAACTGGATAAACTGAACAAGCGCTTGCAACATCAGCAACGTAACGTGCATTTAAGCGCTTTAGCCAAAGCCTATTTCTATCAGGACCATGATATTCGTTACGGCGCACGACATTTGGGTCGCAAGATGCGTACCGAACTGGAGCCGATTCTGGCACTGTATTTTTTAAACCAGCCTGAGCAATTCAGTCTGCATCTGGACTGTGTCGATGGACAGTTAGTGGTTCTGCCTGAGCAGGCAAAAGCTTAACTAAGGCAGACTCGATATCAGTTTTTATTCGGCTGAAGCACCTGTATAAAAGCAGTCTGATCTTTGGGTGAAACCAATATAAATTTCTGCACGCCCGCATCTGTATAGTCAATTCGCAGACGCTTTAAGGATAAGGCTGGCGCAATGATAGAGTGATCTGTCGGCTGAATGGACTGAATGGCACTCAACGGAATCTGCCAGCTTAACCACACGCTTCTAATGGTCAATGTCCCATTTTTCACCACATAGCGCGTACTCCAGAGCGGCCACCATAGAATAATAATGGTCAGGACATAAACCGCAGTGTGCAGCGGATATTGCTGCATGGTCCCTTTGGCCTGCATGGTCAGCAGCAGTTGCAGCAACAGGCCACTCATACAAATCAGAAAAGCCAGCAGCCACCAGTCTTTTTTAGAACGAAATACGTGCATCGATATCCCCCATATCTTGGTGCAAGATCATCATAAACAATTCCATAGCAGATGACAGGGATTCAACCCGGCAGGATGAAAATTATTTCAAATCACACATCGACAGGATCGTTCTCATTTTCGATCTCATCAGAAAAGTTCAGCAACCCAAATGATCTACTGCGCTTTTATTTATACTGGATTAAACATATCGACAAGAACCTGAAAGCCCTGCGCTCAGCATGCTTCGAGGCTAAAAATGGCAAGTTCAAGGATAGAAATTGACTGAATTGACAAAACTCCGCTAGAAATGCACCTTGAAAATCAGTCACCCTGCTCCATATCTATCAGGCTGATTGATAGAAAATAATGAATTGAAACAAAATCTTTGGTTCATCTGCGTTTAGAAAACTAATAGGAAAACTCATAGCGGGTCGGATCAATCCGGCAGAAATTGATGACCATTGCGTCACGGCTTGATACAACTTGTTATGTTCTTTTTGGATATAGTTATCGTAAGATTAGCGAAGTCAAAAAGTGCGCGGGACATGCGCACTTGCTTCACAACATCAACTTAGAAGTCCTCCAAAATAAAGGAGATCAGGGCATGATCCACGCTGGCAATGCCATTACCGTCCAAATGCTAGAGGACGGGATTGCAGAATTCCGCTTTGACTTACAAGGTGAGTCCGTTAACAAATTCAACCGTGCAACGATTGAAGATTTCAAGGCTGCTATCGAAGCCGTCTCCCATGCCGATA
This sequence comes from Acinetobacter sp., assembly GCF_049284435.1. Taxonomy (GTDB): domain Bacteria; phylum Pseudomonadota; class Gammaproteobacteria; order Pseudomonadales; family Moraxellaceae; genus Acinetobacter. Next base: position 22,434 of record NZ_JBAPXX010000001.1, read on the forward strand.
TTCAAGGTCTGATTGTCACTTCAGGCAAATCTACATTTATTGTAGGTGCCGATATCACTGAATTCGGCGACAACTTTGCTCAGGGTGAACAAGCGATTGTTGACTGGGCGATGCCGGTACATGAAATTTTTAACAGCTTTGAAGACCTCGACATTCCTAAAGTGGCAGCCATCAATGGCATGGCACTGGGTGGCGGTTTTGAAATGTGTCTGGTATGTGACTACCGTGTCATGTCAGAACAGGCGCAAGTCGGTCTGCCTGAAATCAAGCTGGGCATCTTCCCGGGCTTCGGTGGGACAGTGCGTTTAAGCCGTCTGATCGGTATCGACAACGCCGTAGAATGGATGGCCATGGCCAATCCGAAAAAGCCTGCTGCTGCACTAAAAGACGGCGCAGTTGATGCGGTGGTTGCTGCTGACAAGTTAAAAGATGCTGCACTTGATCTGGTGAAACAGGCGATTCATGGCCGTTTAGACTGGAAAACCAAGCGTCAGGAAAAACTGGATCCGGTGAAACTCAGCCCGATCGAACAGATGATGGCGTTTAACTCATCGAAAGGCATGGTTCTGGCCAAAGCCAATCCTGCTCAATACCCTGCGCCAAAATTATTGCTTGATTCTCTGCAAGCGGGTGCGAGCCTGCATCGTGATGACGCGCTAAAAGCTGAAGCTGAAGGCTTTGCCAAAGCAGCGGTAACACCACAAGCAGGTGCCCTGATCGGTCTGTTCCTGAACGACCAGATCGTGAAAAAAACCTCGAAGCGCTATGAAAAAGGTGCGCATCCAGTGAACCAGGCTGCCGTTCTCGGCGCAGGGATCATGGGTGGTGGTATTGCTTACCAAGCGGCAAGCAAAGGCACACCGATCATCATGAAAGACATCGGTAACCAGCAGCTTGCTTTGGGTATGAAAGAAGCTAACGGTTTACTGACCAAACAAGTTGAACGTAAGAAGATGAAACCTGCTCAAATGGGTGAAACTCTTGCGCGCATCCGTCCAACTTTAAGCTATGACGAGTTTAAAGAAGTGGACATCGTGATCGAAGCCGTGACTGAGAACCCGAAAGTCAAAGGTATCGTACTGAAAGAAACTGAAGCGAAAGTTCGTGAAAACACGATCATTGCATCTAATACTTCTACGATTTCAATCACGCGCCTGGCTGAAAACTTGGAACGTCCTGAAAACTTCGTCGGTATGCACTTCTTTAACCCGGTACATATGATGCCACTGGTTGAAGTGATCCGCGGTGCGAAAACTTCTGACGAAGCGATTGCAACGACTGTGGTGCTTGCTCAGAAAATGGGTAAAACACCAATCGTGGTCAATGACTGCCCGGGCTTCCTGGTCAACCGCGTACTGTTCCCTTACTTCGGTGCATTTGACCTGTTGCTGAAAGATGGCGCTGACTTCCAGCAAATCGACAAAGTGATGGAAAAATTCGGCTGGCCTATGGGCCCTGCTTACCTGATGGACGTGGTCGGTATCGACACTGGCGTTCACGGTGCAGAAGTGATGGCTGAAGGTTTCCCGGATCGCATGAAGCCTGACTACAAAGGCTCGATCCAGGTGATGTATGAAAACAACCGTCTTGGTCAGAAGAACGACGTTGGTTTCTACAAGTATGAACTTGACCGTAAAGGCAAAAAAGCCAAAGTGGTTGATCCAACTGCGTATGAGCTTGTGGCATCTGTTGCAACTGCGGAAAAACGTGAATTTGACGCTCAGGAAATCATTGACCGCATGATGCTGGCTTTCTGTAACGAAACAGTTCGTTGCCTGGAAGACAACATTGTAGCCACTGCTGCTGAAGCAGATATGGCCATGATCATGGGTGTTGGTTTCCCTCCATTCCGTGGTGGTCCATGCCGTTACATCGATCAAACCGGTGTAGCTGAGTATGTTGCGCTTTGCAATAAGTATGCGCACCTTGGTAAAGCTTATGAAGCGCCAGAAATGTTGCGTGACATGGCTGCTAACAACAAAAAATTCTACGGTTAAGGAGCAACGTGAATGGCTACTTTAAATCCACGTGACGTTGTCATCGTTGATGGCGTACGTTCAGCAATGGGTAAAACCAAAAACGGTATGTTCCGCAATGTACGTGCTGACAGTCTGTCTGCTGAACTTGTCCGTGCCCTGATGGTACGTAACGAATTCGACCCGAATGAAGTTGAAGACGTAATCTGGGGCTGTGTGAACCAGACCCTAGAACAAGGCATGAACATTGCCCGTAATATTGCATTACTGGCAGACCTGCCGAAGACTGTTGCCGGTCAAACCGTAAACCGTCTTTGTGGTTCGTCTATGCAGGCGATCCATACTGCGGCAGCGCAAATTGCCACCAACCAGGGTGATATCTTCATCATCGGTGGTGTTGAGCATATGGGCCATGTAGGTATGATGCACGGCATCGACCTGAACCCGGAAGCATCGAAGCATTATGCCAAGGCATCTAACATGATGGGTTTGACTGCGGAAATGCTGGGTCGCATGAACGGTATTAGCCGTGAAGAACAGGATGCGTTTGGTGTGGAATCACATCGTCGTGCCTGGGCTGCGACTGAAAACGGTCTATTCCAGAACGAGATCGTCGGCATTGAAGGTCATAATGCAGATGGCTACAAAATCTTGTGTGATATCGATGAAGTGATCCGTCCAGATGCCAACATCGAATCATTCCGTGCTTTACGTCCAGTATTCGATCCGAAAGGCGGTACAGTGACTGCGGCGACCTCTTCAGCTTTGTCTGATGGTGCTTCTGCAATGCTGCTGATGTCTTATGAACGTGCGCAAGCTTTGGGTCTTAAGCCACGTGCTGTGATTCGCTCTATGGCGGTTGCAGGTTGTGATGCTGCGATCATGGGTTATGGCCCGGTTCCGGCAACGCAAAAAGCCTTGAAACGTGCTGGTCTTGCGATTTCTGATATTCAAACTTTTGAATTGAATGAAGCCTTTGCTGCACAAGGCTTGTCTGTGCTTAAAGGATTAGGCATTTATGACAAACAGGACATCGTAAACCATAATGGTGGTGCGATTGCATTGGGCCACCCGCTTGGTTGTTCTGGTGCGCGTATTACCACGTCTCTGCTTAACGTGATGGAACAGCAAGATACCCAGATTGGTCTTGCGACCATGTGTATTGGTTTGGGTCAAGGTATCGCGACAGTGATCGAACGTGTTTAATTAAACACTGAGATAAAAAGAAAACCCCGCTTAGTGCGGGGTTTCTTCATCTACCATACCATCGATTATATAATTCTGTCACATGTTCAAAATGAGTACTTTTTTCGCGTTGCTTAAGTTCAATGATTTTCTGACTAAATTCATAATTCGTCTTTAACATACTTCCGAAAGTGTTAAACATGAGCTGCTCATCAAGGTCACCAAATCTAATTCCAACAGATACAAATTCACAATAATTAAGCATATAGAGAATTGAGTTTTTTTGTTCAATACTTAAAATATTAAAATATTCAGATACTAATGCATTATGATTAGGATTTAAATTACGAAACTCATTAGAAATAGTACTAACAGCATTCACATAACTCATATAGCGATCCGATAATCTAGATTCAATTAAAAGTTGCATAGAGTGATTTCTTCTATTACTTAATACTTGAGATCTCGTACTAAATAACCAGCCCAAAATTGCTGCTAATGTTCCCAACAATACAAGAACGGTATTAGAAGCACTGGACGTTGATATATATAGAATACTAGTATCTTTATAGTTCCTAATTTCGTGTGTAATTTCTTTATTATCAATTGAAAAATTTAGAAATGACTGGTCTTGCAATAAGGTACTTACTTGCCAAAGCATCAATAAACCAAAGCTGATACCAACTAATCCAATTGCAATATTGTATTGAGTTTCTGCTTTAATTTTTAAAAAAAAATTATCTTTTTTTACCCAAAAATAAATTATTAATGCTAAATATGGCGATAAGAGAATTAAAGTTTTACAAATATTTAATAAATATATATCTAGTGTTGTAATAGAGCCTGCTGGCATATTTCACCCAATAAAAAGCACCTTAACTAAGGTGCTTTTTATAACATATTTTTACAATAATTAACCAAATCCATAACCATCTGATTTACCCCAACCAATAATTTTTTTATTCAACATAACTATTACCTCTAGCGATTAAAGTATGAACACCTAATTTTTTAGGGTCATTTATTATACTCTTTATAAAAAAGGAGTCAATCTAGACTATTCTTTATTAAAAGATAGCAAATCTAGCTTTTGCCCTCAAGTTGAATCTAACATTAATTACAATTGTAATTCAATAACTTACAATACAATCTAAAAAAACAATCAACTTTAGATAATGCTTCAAACTCCAATTGCCATCTTAACTACTAATTTATATAAAAATTATAATTTAAAAAAAGATTAGTAAGAATCTATTCAACTAGTAATTACCAATTAATTGAATGTTATCCCTTTGTAAAATTAGTGGAAAATTCAACCAATAAATTTATATTTATAAATCACTTAAATTTTATAAGTGTATGATCAAGCCTCTTTTTTCCTACATCCTTAAGGGGTTTATATGAACATGCTTAAAACAATGATCGCGACTACAATCGTAGCGACTTCTGCATCTGCAATGGCAACTGAAGCTCAAGTTGCGCCAGCAACTGTTGTAACTAAAACAACCCAAACTGTTGCTAAAGAAGCTGCTGCACCTGTACAAGCGAAAGTTGAAGCTACTCAAGCGACTGTTGCTGCAACTCAACAAGCGGCTGAAACTAAAGCTGAAGCAGTAAAAACAGAAGCGACGACTCAAGTAGAAACAGCTCAAGCTACAGCAGAACAACACGTTGAAGCTGCGAAAACTGAAGCAGTAGAAACCAAAGACACTGCTGCTGAAAAAGCAGAAGTAAAAGCTGAGAAAAAAGGCTGGTTCTCTTGGTTCAAAAAAGCGGCTTAAGATTTTTTAAGCATAAAAAAGATGTCAGCCTGACATCTTTTTTTTGTTTTGGATAGTCTCATTTAAATTCAGGAATTAAAAACCTTAATCTTTTATTTAAACCTTTTGCGCCAGCATAGTGGCAAAGTGCTGTTTAATCCGCTGGCCCTGCTCATCGACACGGTATAGCTCACCGATATCTTCATTGTATTTCACAATATTCCAGCCCTCATAATACCCTCGCAACTCCCCCGGCTGAAAAGCAAATGGAAAATCGGCTTGTGCCGGAATATCTGGCGTATCCATGGCACAAACAATCAGGTTATAGCCACCTGGCACGGTCGCCTGCTGCATCTGTGCAATGAGCGGTGGAATGGTTTTCGCCTCAAGAAACATCATCACCACGGTACAGTAGATAAAGTCATATTGGCCTGCAATGCTGGTATCCGTGTTAAGGTCGCGGCGCTGTACCTGCACATGATCAATTTGCTCGGTCTGCACGATCTGTCTTAAAGTCTGCAAACTGTTTTCGTTGACATCCCAGGCATCGACATTAAAGCCGTTCTGACTCAAATAAAGCGCATTACGCCCTGTACCACAGCCGACATCCAGCGCACGGCCACCTTTTAAATAGGGCATCGCTGCCAGCACTTCAGAATGGGTAGGATTTAACTGATATTTCTTGATGAAGTAATCCTCAGGCTGGCAGTAAAAACGCAGCTGACATTCGGCATCTTCACTGGCAGAAACAATTTTGTGCCAGGCCTCAGGCTCAATGAATGGCGGTTGCTGCTCTGATGTAAACACATGCTCGGATTGCACCGCACCAGATTCTTCCAGCATGGCAAAACGCAGTTCACCTTTTAATACTGTCAGTTTCGCCCAAGTACCCGCTTTGGTATTGTGCTGATTCTTGAAGCCCTGAGGAATACTTTGCTGGTTTCAGACTGGAAGTTCCTTATAACATCTCAACTGTTGCATAATTTTTTGCCCTCCATATCTATCCATGCTCCGCCTGTCATTCTTTTGGCAGCGGTAATTAATTCAGCATAGCCTGTTCAAATCGGAATTGGAATCAGCGCCTATTTACGCTGTGCCGATGCAATAGCAAGATCAATACCAGTTTTTTATCAAAATAAAAAAGCTGCCTCTTTTGAGACAGCTTGGTTGTATATCCATGAGGAATATGGCGACTCGATTAATGTAGCAGTTCCGACTTCAGCCAGTTGATGTATTTGTCCTGATCCATAAAATCCGGTGCGCTCCCCAGATCCAGACTGAAATACTGCTGATTGAACTGAATCACAATCTGTTCTGTATAGTGCCAGTCTTCGATCAGCTTGAAATATTGATTCAAGAACAACCGGTTTTTGTCCCCGTTATTTATCCTTTGTAATTTTGAATCTATTTTATTTGCGACAAACTCACCGTACACCTGCTGAATATCAGCAAAAACCTGAATTGTTTGCATGACTCACCTGCTTAAATGTTATGTCGTGATCTGTGCGACCCCTTCAATTTAGCAAGCGAGTTTGAACAGCAGATGACAGTCCTATGGCAATCCTGTCATCTAAATCAGGCTACAACTTGTTTTCAACCGCTTTCTGGTTGACGCTCGCAACTCGTTCCGTCTGCTTATTGAGGAACAGCATTTCTTTATACAGCGCATTAAACTCTTGCACGGCTTTATCGTCATAGAACATAAAGGTGTTATTTTTCTTTTGCCATTTATGCTTTTTCAATATTGCAAATAAGGCATCGGCCTTGGCCAGAGTCTGTTTTTCAATTTCAAAAATGACATGTGCATTACTATTTTGCTGACTGTCTTTTAAGGTCAGGCTCAGTTGCTGGCGATAACGGTTTTTAATATCCAGTTGCTGCGCCTTGTCGATCAGCTCGGCATCGCGCTGCTGGATTTTCTGCTGATAGCTGTTCACAATTTGATGGACTTGCTTGAGCATGGCTTCAGTTTCTTTATAGCCTTGTGCCTGGTCCTTGGCCAAGCGGTCGATATTCAAAAAATTCTGCCAGTTGGCGGCTTTTAAGTCGCGTAGATACTGATTGCGTTCCTCGGCACTGTCGCGCAATTGTCCCAGCATAAATTCTGCCATGATGGCATAGTCACCATCCAGACGATCGTCTTCAAGCTCAAGCTGAATCGGTTTAGACCAGTCCTGTGCCTGTTGCGCAATGCTCTCGGTTTTTTCTTCGAGCACGGTTTCATATTCGAGCAGCTCGGCCTGATGTTTTTGCTGGACCGAATTCTGATAAAACAGCCCAATAAAAATTGCCAGTGTCACAGCAGCTACAATCATAAAAACACGCGGCATGTATACGCTCCAGCTCTGTCTGTCAGATCTTGTTGATTTACATCCACTATGCTTATTTTTTAGACACAATTCAAGGCATTTGATTTTTCCAATAATATGTCTAGCTTAAACAGAAATTTCTCCTCTCACAAAGCCATCCTTCCCAGAACCCTATTTTTTCGATCTCATTGCGACAGATTTAATAAGCTCGTTAAACAAAGTTATCTAGACCGACAGGCGCACATTATGGGGAATTAAACGGCAGGCTCAGATTAAGCCGGTTCGGATCGAATTGCTCGCGGACAATATTCACATTGGTGGCATCGCGGTTAATTCCAAAAGGTTGCAGCAGTACATATACCCCATTTCTTGGGTCAGAAGACTGCAAGCCCTGTGCGATGGCCAATACATATTCACGGAACACCACAGGCAGGCTATCCAGATCAGGGTCGGCAGGTGCACGCATTACATCAATATTCGCGACCACGTCGCCGTCCACGCTATAGGCCTGAATTTCACGTTCAATTTTCATCAGGCGCATTTGCAGGGCCTTACGCTGGCTGTTCTGTTCCTGATAAGGCAACATTTTTTCAGTTACGGCGCGCAGTTCCGGTTCCGCCATGACGGTCAGGGTCGGCAACACCACTGAATCAGCAGCATGTGTGAACGTGGACAAAGTTAAGGTGGCACAGGCGGTGACTAAGCCGAGAGAGATCGGTTTTAGGAGATTCATCATTTTCACCCTCGTTTGGAAAAGGGAAAGCGTCAAAGCTAAATCTTACAAATAATGCCAGTGCCTATTGTTAAGTTTGATAAACGGTCAATGATGCATAAAAAGGTAGGAAACCTAGAAAAAGAAGAAGTTGAAACAACTGAAAAATAGAAAAGAATGCTGATCTGGATTTGGTGCAGACAAAAAAAATCCCCAGACAAAGTTTGAGGATTTTTTGAATATGGTGGCGAGACCCAGGATCGAACTGGGGACACACGGATTTTCAATCCGTTGCTCTACCTACTGAGCTATCACGCCGATGCGGTGTATTAAGCCGTATCTGACCTCATTAGTCAATCAAAATTATGAAAAAAATATTTGAGTGGTTGATTTTTGGCCTAAAAAAAATCCCTGATGGGATCAGGGATTGAAAACTTTGAAATCGTTTTAAAATATGGTGGCGAGACCCAGGATCGAACTGGGGACACACGGATTTTCAATCCGTTGCTCTACCTACTGAGCTATCACGCCGATGTCGCGTATTAAACAGTTTCAGCTGTAAATCGTCAAGAGCAGAGAGAATAATTTTCATCAAATGTTTACTTTTCCATCAACTCGCGTCAATTTGAGTCATAAATCGAACAATTTTTACCAAAGACCTCAGCAATAAAACAGATTTAAGCGCTTATTTACATAAAAAAGCAGCCTAACGGCCGCTTAGGTTTAATCTATTTTCAGATTTTTTCCAGATTAGCCAGACAACGATGAATGGCCCCACAGCCCGGCACAAAGTTTTTCACGCCTTTTTCTTCTTCCATCCGGCAAACTTCGCTCACCAGCCTTTCTGCCACACCACGACCGCGGTTGGCCGGATGCACCACGATATTTTCCAGAATCCGGCTTTCGCCCTGTCCGGTGCACCAGATTGCCCCAATAATTTTGCTATTAAATTCTGCGCTATAAACTGAGGTATACTGTGCAAGGTTTTGCTCTAGTTGTTCCATGGCATCTGCCCCGTCGCTAAATTCAGGGCTCGTGTCATACAGTCGCTCAAGCTGGCTGCGCACTTCGTCATTTTCTAAAGAAGTATAAGCATGTACGGTGATAGGCATTGATAAACCCTCCTGAGCAATCTAATATGCGGTGACTTCGTCACGGCGAAAATATTTTCTACATCAATCATTTTGACGTATTTGAGGAACGTGTCTATGACAGATCGTATCAGTGAAGTGGTAAGAAATACCAACGAAACCAAAATTCGAGTTCGTTTGAATCTCGACGGTACTGGTCAAGGCACCTTAAACACGGGTATTCCCTTTTTAGATCATATGATTGATCAAATCAAGCGTCATGGCCTGTTTGATATTGATATTCATTGTGATGGCGACCTGGAAATCGACGACCATCATACTGTGGAAGACTGCGGTATTACGCTGGGTCAGGCATTTGCACAGGCATTGGGCGATAAAAAAGGCCTGAAACGCTATGGCCATTTCTATGCGCCACTCGATGAGTCTTTAAGCCGTGTCGTGGTGGATCTGTCGGGTCGTCCGGGTCTGTTTATGGATATTCCATTTACTCGTGCCATGATCGGCCGTTTTGATGTGGATTTATTCTCTGAATTTTTCCAGGGCTTTGTGAACCATTCCTTGATGACGGTACATATCGACAACCTGAAAGGCAAAAACAGCCATCACCAGATCGAAAGCGTATTCAAGGCATTTGCGCGCGCGCTACGTATGGCCTGTGAAGTAGATCCACGTGCTGCCAATACGGTAGCTTCAACCAAAGGTACACTGTAATGACCCGTATTGCCCTTCTTGATTATGGCATGGGAAATTTGCACTCTGCGGCAAAAGCATTAGAACATGTCGGTGCCACGGTTGATGTGACCAATGATCCAAAACTGATTGCGCAAGCAAACAAGATCGTCTTTCCGGGCGTAGGTGCGATGCGTGACTGCATGCAAGGCATGCACGACGCCGGGATTGATGAAGTGGTGCGCAACGCCGTATTTAACAAACCGGTACTGGCGATCTGTGTCGGCATGCAAGCCTTGATGCAGCATTCTGAAGAAAATGGCGGTACAGATGCGCTGGGTATTTTCGAAGGTGCGGTCAAGCACTTTCCGGAAATGGCGGGCTTAAAAGTGCCACATATGGGCTGGAACCAGGTGCATCAGGCCGAGCCTGATCATCCGATGTGGAACAATATCGAACAGGATGCGCGTTTCTACTTTGTACATAGCTATTACGTAGAACCACAAGATGCAAGTATTGTGGCCGCCATCTGTAACTATGGCATCGAGTTCTGTACCGCAATTCATAAAGAAAACCTGTTCGCGACCCAGTTCCATCCGGAAAAAAGTCATACTGCCGGCTTACAGTTATTGAAAAACTTTGTGGAATGGAAAATCTGATTTTCTTTTCGCCCCAAAAGCTCGCAAATTGCGGGCTTTTTTATTGATCACTTTTTACACTTTTCATTTATAAAAAAATCCATTTATCAGAGACCTGCTTATAAAAAATATAATGAAAACAAAGGAAAAATAATGATTAATACAATTCAGAATTCGGGGTGGAATGCATCGGGACGTTTTGGGCGACGTTCTTATATCGCTTGGAATATGCTGCTCGGTTTTTGCTTTAGGATCATCGGGATCATTGCTGCTTTCATTTTGCCTGGAATGAATCCAGAGACTTTAGAGAGTAAAATGTCCATGCCTTTAATGGTGATGTTGGTTTTGATCTACGGCATTGCGATTTATTTTAGCGTGATTTTTTTAATTCGTCGTTTACATGACCGTAATCATAATGGCTGGCTTTCTTTACTGATTTTTGTGCCTGTCGTGAACCTTGTCTTTACACTTTACCTTTTATTGGCCCCAGGCCACAACGAAAGTAATGAATATGGCCCTCCACGCACTACACGTGGCTGGGAAACTCTGTTGGTGGTGCTTTATCTGGTACTCGCGGTTATTTTGGCAGCCTTTGCTGTCCCTGCTTATCAGAATTATGTTGAACGTGCTCAACAGGCGTAGATGGAACAGAGTAGCTATCACACTGATTAATCCTTGTTAAATTTTGCATAAAGCCCATTCTTCATGTAATGCCAGTCAGTTAGGCAATTGACTGGCATTTTCTTTTTTAAATTCAGGATTATATTTGATAAGTGGGAAAGTCATCCGCAACTGTTTGAGGCAGGACTACATTAAAAAATGATTGTTTCTGCGACAAATTTACTACTGGATGGTGGCTGACGAGTTTTGCGGATGACAAATGCCTTTGGTTACTTTGGGCGAAACCAAAGTAACCAATGATTTACAAACATTTGATTTAAAATGTTAAGACTCCGTCGTGAACTATTAAAAGTTAAAGAATCTATTTCTAAACTCCTTAACTGATCAGCATTAATTCTTCATGGGCTTTATTTTTGCCTAGAGCTGGAAAAATGATTAAGCTGAACGCATTCATTTAATGATTAATGCGTATGGAACAGCGGCTGGACACTTTACCAAGCAAAGAACAAATTCAGGCCTTTCCTGTATTTAAAAATCTTCCAATGCAACAGATTCAGGTGATTAACAGCCTGGAACAGTGTCATGCCCTTGAACATGAGCTAAAAAGCTGTGCAGTCCTGGGTTTCGATTCTGAATCCAAGCCCACCTTTAAAGTCGGTGAAGTCTCCACTGGGCCACATCTGATTCAGCTGGCGACTTTAGACAAAGCCTATTTATTTCAAATGAATGATGCGATCTGGGATTTTCTTAAACCAATCTTTGCCAGTCGCGATCAGATCAAGGTTGGTTTTGGCCTGAAAAATGATGCGCATCTGTTCCGTAAAAAAGGCATTGAACTGAATAGTGTGATTGAACTGTCCAAATGTTTTAAAGCTTTTGGCTTAAATAATCCAGTCGGATTAAAAAATGCCATGGCATTGTTGTTTCAGCTAAATTTTCCCAAATCTAAACGGATTAGTACCTCGAACTGGGCCAGCAAGAAACTCAGCCCGGCACAGATTGACTATGCAGCCGCAGATGCCTATGCGCCCGTACTGGTATTTGAAGAATTACTGCGTCAGGATTTATTACCCAAAGAGATTCCAAATACTTCACTGAAATTGAGAATCCGTCCTTCATCGACGGCTTAATCTCTTGCGTGGCCTACTGGTACTGGCAACTTGATGTAGGCATGAAAGCTGTGATGAGTGCGGTCGATGAGAGAGCTGTGACTTTAGCAGATCTTACAGCTTCGATTATCGGCTAGCTCAGTACACGACCCGTTGTGGAAAATCTGATCTCCATTCAAGAGACGAATCATTAAAACCATTAAAATAAATTACCTCACTGCTACCTGTCTGCGCACAGGTTTTCTTTATTCATACCGTTTAAGAGTTAGAAAATTCGACTTTATTTGCTAAGATGAACTCACTCAAATTCATTCTAAAGATTAAGCAAGGAGCGAAAGCATGCTGATCATCCCTGCAATTGACCTGAAAGATGGCAAATGTGTCCGTTTAAAGCAAGGTCGTATGGAAGACGATACCGTATTTTCAGACGATCCGGTCGCAACAGCACAGCATTGGGTAAATGAAGGCGCTCGCCGCTTGCATTTAGTAGATTTAAACGGTGCTTTCGCAGGTACGCCAATCCATAAGCCAGTGGTTGAAGCCATTGTCCGATCTCAGCCTGATTTGCCGATCCAGATTGGTGGTGGTATCCGTTCTCTGGAAACCATCGAGCATTATCTGCAAGCCGGTGTTTCTTTTGTGATTATTGGTACTAAGGCAGTTCAGGATCCTGAATTTGTTGAAGAAGCATGTCAAAAATTTGCCGGTCACATTATTGTTGGGATTGATGCCATGAATGGCATGGTGGCAACAGATGGCTGGGCCAATGTGACTGATGTTAAAGCCACTGACCTGGCGAAACGTTTTGCTGATGCTGGCGTGTCGAGCATTGTCTATACGGATATCGCACGTGATGGCATGATGCAGGGTGTGAATATTGAGCAAACCGTGAATCTAGCGCAATACTCAGGTTTGCCTGTGATTGCATCTGGTGGGGTGACCAATCTGGATGACGTACGTAACCTGAAAGACCAACCGGGTATTTTAGGCGCAATTACCGGTCGTGCGATTTACGAAGGTACATTAAGCTTGCGTGAAGCACAGTTATTGCTAGATGAACAACAGGCGCTATAATTAAGCCTGCTGTAAAAGAGGTCTTCGGACCTCTTTTTTATTTTTTTAATTTTCTGATCTCCTGGCATGTCTACACTTATTTCCAAAAATCACTCCGGCTGGATGGTGAAAGCACCGCAACTCGCCCTGATCCTGATCACCATTATCTGGGGCGGCAGTTTTATTACCGTACAATACGGGCTAAATTTTAGCAGTCCGATTATGTTTGTCGGTCTGCGTTTTGCTGCGGCAGCGCTTGCCGTCACCCTGATTTCCTTGAAATCCTTAAAAGGCATGAACCTGAAAGAGGTGTTCGCCGGTGCGGTGATTGGCGTCATGATCGCCATCGGCTACGGCACCCAAACTGTGGGTTTGCAGACCATCAGCAGCAGTGAGTCAGCTTTTTTAACAGCTCTGTATGTTCCGCTAGTCCCGATCCTGCTCTGGTTAATGTTCCGTAAAAAACCGCATGTCATGACCTGGATCGGAGCGCTGTCTGCCTTTATCGGTCTGGTGTTTTTGACAGGCAATGGTTTTGCTGCGATTCAGCTCAGTCTCGGGCAAACCCTGACTTTGCTCGGTTCGATTGCGATTGCACTGGAGATTATTTTTATCAGCCATTTTGCCGAGCAGGTGAATGTACGCCGGGTTACGGTGCTGCAACTGATTTTTGCGTCCTTGTTCTGCTTTATGATCGCACCTGTTTTAGGTGAATCTCAGCTACCTGAATTTCACTGGCATCTGGCAGGGATTTTAGTCGGTTTAGGCATTGCCAGTGCCTTGATCCAACTGGTGATGAACTGGGCGCAGCGCATGGTCGATCCATCACAGGCGGCAATTATCTATGCCGGCGAACCGGTATGGGCAGCCCTGTTTGGCCGTCTGGCCGGAGAACGTTTACCATCACTGGCTTTATTAGGCGGATTGATGGTGGTACTTGGCGTGATTGCCAGTGAATGGAAACCAAAGTTTTTAAGAAAAGAATCAACAGAACAATTAAAGCAAGATCTTTCTTAATTCCGCTAAATCCTCCCTTAAAAAACATAGGTATCTACACAATTTCCGAGCTTTGCGTTAAATTGAAGAGCATGCTCTTCAATTTAACATCTCTGGTCTGGATCAGCGTCTTGTCAAACGCTATAACGGCCTTGTAAAACTCAATATG
>NZ_JBAPXX010000002.1:0-27047 GCF_049284435.1 Acinetobacter sp.
AAGAAACGATATTTGGCACCTTCTTTCATCAGCTGTAAACCTTCGGTCCAGCCGGTAATGACCTGGGTGGTACGAAACACCACGGGCTGATTACGGGCAATCGAGCTGTCAAAAACCGTACCATCGATCAAACGGCCTTCATAATGTACGCGGACATTACTATTTGCGCTCGGCGATTTACCTTTTCCTTCCTGAAGAATTTGATATTGCAAACCTGATTTTGTGGTTTTTATCCCCGGTTTTTTTGCATTTTCAGTCAGAAAAGCCTGACCAATCTTGGCATTTTCATCCGCCTGCTTTTTCAGGGTAATCAGCTCTTTGGCTTCACTTTGACGTTTAAACTGGGTCAAGACCTGCGCCATCTCTTCATCACTTAAAGTTGCCTGTTTTCCGGCAGCTGCCGCTTTTAACCCGGCACTGAAGGCATCTAGATCAATACCTTGTAAAGAGTCTGCATTACTTTTTCCCATCAGATAACCAAAGCTGTAACCCACCTGTTCTGCTTCAGAACTTTTAGTGGTGATGTCTTTGGCAAAAAGACTGCCAGAACTTAGCAGTAAAACCAGCAAGCTTATTTGTATTTTCATTATCATTTCTCAAAATAAAGGAGAGCACAATGCTCTCCTTATTCGTGGATTATTTGACTTCGATCAGTTCCACATCAAAAATCAAAGTGCTGTTAGGAGGAATAGTTCCTGGTACGCCCTGTTCGCCATAACCGAGTTTAGATGGGATATAAAGGGTTGCTTTACCGCCTTCTTTTATTAGTTGCAGACCTTCGGTCCAGCCTGGAATCACCTGATTGAGTGGGAACTCAATCGGCTCGCCACGTTCAACCGAACTGTCAAACACGGTACCATCAACAAGTTTCCCTGTGTAATGTACTTTTACAATTGAAGTTGCTGCAGGCTGTTTGCCTGTACCTTCTTTGGTCACTAAATATTGCAAACCAGATGCTGTAGTTTTTACCCCAGCTTTTTTGGCATTTTCAGCCAGAAAAGTATCACTTGAGGTTTGAGCCTGCTTGGCACTGTCGACTTGCTTCTGCTGCATTTCTTTTTGGAACTGCTCATAAGCTGCTTGTAATTCTTCTTCAGTATAAGCAGGGGCAGTACGGGCATGACCTTCGCGAACGCCTGTCACAAAGCTGTTAATATCCAGCTCAGGTGGAGTTTGATGAGCGACTTCATAACCGAGTGCATAGCTAATTTTAGAAACAGCAGAGGCATCTTTAGATGCTTTTGTGGTTTGAGCAGCTGGGTTTTGAGTTGCATAGTAAACAGGTACTAGCGCGGCACCGCCTAAAAGAACAGCGACAGCAATCGGTAAGGCCTTACTCATGTATTATTCCAATCTAATGTTATCGTTGAGGTTCATTCCATCTTAGCAGAAAATTTTGAGAAATCTTGCAGAATGGGTGGTTTTTTAGCAAGCGGACATCGCAGTTGTGTTGAAGTTTAAAGAGATAAAAAAACCAGCAATGGCTGGTTTTTTTATCTAAATGGGATCAGCTATTTTGTTCTCTAGACTTATAACTATAAATGTAATCATAACTATAGCTCCCCCCGGCTGAACGCTGAATATCATTCAGGATAAAGCCATTTACGATACTACCGGCTTGTTTAAAACGGTTTAATGTAAGCTCTAGCTCCTTCATTTGTGTTTTTGCATAGCGCGCTACAACTAAATTGAGTCCAACATATTGAGATACGATAATCGCATCCGTAACAGCCAATACAGGTGGTGTATCAATAATGATATGGTCATAGTGCGGAATCAGAGATTGTAGTAATTCCTTGAAGCGTAGTGAATTAAGAAGTTCCGAAGGATTTGCTGAACTTTCACCACAGGTGATTACATTTAGGTTCGGAACATGGGTGTTTTGTACCACCTGTTCTAATGTAATTTGCTCATTCAGGTATTCAGTTAATCCATGTTGATTATCCAGATCAAAATATTTGTGGATATGACCACGACGTAAGTCAGCATCAATCACCAATACGCGTTTGTTTTTTTCCGCCATGATGACTGCCAGGTTGCTAGAAACAAATGATTTCCCGACTTTTGGTGCTGGACCTGAAATCATGATGATGTTGTTCTTGGCTTGGCTTAGGGCGAAATGACTCGCTGTACGTATGCTTCGCAAGCTTTCGATCGCAATATCATCGCTATGTTTAAGGGCTAATACAAAAGGAATCTTTTTCTTTTTGAGTAGTTTTAGCCCAGGTTTCTGACTCGGAGAGTGTGCAATATTCGCATACACTGGAAGCTCTAGTTGATATTCTATTTGACTGCTATCTTTCACACCAGAACGCAGCATATTGCGGAATAATGCAACCAAGATTCCCACAAAAATACCAAACCAAAAGGCTAGGAACAGAATCAGTGGTGTTTTCTGTTGCACCTGGTCAATCGGTTCAAGTGCGGTATCAATGATATGTACATTGCCAATTTCACCCGCTTTAGCAACACGCAGTTGTTGGTATGAATTTACCAGGTTGGTATACAGTTGCTGTTTGACTTCGACTTCGCGTGACAGTTGCAAATATTGGCGTTGTATCTCTGGAATATTTTTGAGTGTTGTATTCAGTTCACGAATCTTGCCATTGATCACACGAAGTTGAGCAGTAATTTCTCGCATGGCTGGATGTAGTGCTGCATATTTGGCAGCTATTTCTGCCTGTCTCTGTTCAAGTAAGACTTTTTGCGTTTCTAAGGTGACGCTCTGATTTAAATACAATTCAGATTCTTTAGCGATATCAACTGTATTATGTCGTTGACGGAACTGGTTAAAAGCAAATTCTGCATTATCAAGCTGTTTCTTTAAATCCGGTAATTGCTCATCCAGAAACGCCAGTGTCTGCGCTGTTTCTGTTGAACGGCGCGTAATATTATGCTGGCTATAAATCGCTAAAATCGTGTTCAGGACCTTAGTGATATGCTGTTTATCTTGACCCTGATAGCGAAGCTGCAGAACTCCACTCAGTTCGCCTTTTTCTGTCACTGAATAATTGGCAAGAATAGAATCAATCGCTGTTGGTAATGAGAGTTTTTGTACCCGATAGCTGTTATCTAGCTTATCCTGAGTAAAGATGGCAACTTTCCAATCTCCCTGTGCAGCTTTGCCTTGAACGGCCTGGTTAAGTGGCCCTTGAAAGACAATTTCCTCTGTAGCTGGATTGATCAAGCTAAAGCTCTGTGGTTGAAACTTCAGTAGGAGATTTTTATCCTGGTACGCTACGGGAACTTCAAACTGACGGATATCAAAGCTTTTTTGACCTTCTTTAAAGCGTACAATTTCGGGTTGATATTCGGTTTGGGAATTTCTGCCGTAAATGAGACGATTGATAAAAGAGTCTTCAGTGCTCGCAATATGGAGATCTAGATTTAAACGATCAATCACTGATTCAAGAATCGTGCGTGATTTTAAAACCTCAATCTCAGCATTTGATGAAGACATCTGACTAATAATACTTGACAAGCTGCCTAATAAGGCAGCTGATGCCCCTCTATTTTCTTCGACCTGAACGATTGCATCCACCTTATAGTTAATGGCTGCGGTACGCATGTACAGCAACACTGCCATCAGGCTAAGCAAACCACATAAGAGAATGAGCTTCCATTGCGAGAGCAAGGAAAAGAACACCCCTTTTAGGTCAATCATATTTTCGGTATTGTTATTTTTGTTCATAATTTTACTATCTAAAAGTTTAAAAGTGATTTTTCCAGTCGATGATATATTCTTAAATAAAATTATAAAAAACAATCAAAGACTTGCTGCTTTTCTGAGAAAGAATCCTATATATTTTGGTTTTATTGTCCTTTCTTGAAATATTTAACCCGCATAAGGCCAGATATTTTAATGATGATCAGAAGAAGACAGTTCTTATTGTGTCTGTTTCATATTTAGTATTAAGCACCTAGTACTATAGCTAAATTACCTATCGTATAGCCGAATCAGCGACATATGAAAATGGAAGAATCTGGCTAACAACGCGTTCCCAACGGGTCAGACCTGTGGCATCAACATAGACAATATCATTGCTACGCATTTTGAACTGTTTCGCCAGGCCAAAATCTCCAAGATTTTTTAGACTTAAGTGGTATATTTCAGTCATCTGATTGTCTGGATTGCCACGTAAGACATAAATCCGGCTAGAATTCGCGGAATAGGGGTTAATGCCTTCACTTTCCCCCAATACATCAGCGAGAGTCATACCTTGGTCACGTAGTGGTAAGGGCTTATTGGCACTGGCCTCACCCATGACATAGATCTTCTGATTTTCACGAGGACTGATATAAAGAGTGTCATTCGGTTGAATCAATAGCTTATGCAAGGAATATCCAGCCTTTTCCAGTGCAATGGTATTCAGGTCATAGGTTACACTCTGACGCACAAGTTGAATCGAAGTAGAGTCACCTTGCTCATTAATACCACCCGCCAAACCGAGCGCCGTATAAACACTTACTGGTTGATCAGACAAGTAAAATTGACCAGCCGATTTTACATTACCGACCACTGAATAGCGTTGTCCCTGATAGGAAATGACTCTCACCACCACATCCGGGCTGTTTAAGTAGGGAATTAATTGACGTCGTACTTCCTGATTCACTTGCGGAAGGGTTTTTCCAGCTGCTTTATAACGGCCAATGAATGGAAAGTGGATATAACCATTTCGGTCAATTTGGTAGCCGTTGTTATTATCACTTGCTGTAGGAACGGCGCTAATTTCAGGATAGGCCCATAATTGAAAGGATAAAATATCACTTGGATTCAAACGGTAATCCTGCACCTCAGTCTGAAATAAAGCAGCATAATGACTAAGATTATGGGTTTGAGCAGACTGCAATACAGGCAGGGTGTCCTGATTCAATTTTATCAGGTTGACTGGAGTTCCTAGTTCAGTTTGATAGATTCCTTCTTTTGGTAAATCATATGTTTGAAAGCCGGATATTGCTGCACATCCAACTAGAGATAGGCTTAAGGTAAAAATACCTAAAAGGTGTCTATAGTTCACTTGAAACCCCCTTTATTTTTATATGTTCAGAATTGGTATTTATTAATAATTATTAATTTTTTTAATTCGATTTATGTGATTAACATCTAAAAAATATAATAGATCACATACCTTGTCTATAGCTATTTTTAAGTCAATTTAATAAGTTTGAAAAAAGATACTGCGAAAAGATGGGCGAAAATGGACGTGAAACCTTGATTAAACAAGCTGTAGAGATATAGCGAATTACTTAAGTCTTAGAATAAGGATTAATTGTTTCCAATTGTTATTTTGTAATAGATGATGTAATTGAAAAGATTAAGAGCATAATCATACTCAATATAGGAAAGTATTTTTATATAATTTTTATCTAATCTAAAGGTTTTTTAGATCATTGATTTTTATTAAATTTAAATAAAATTTAAATGATTTATAAGAAAAAATAATTTAAAAGAATTAAAATAAGGCTTTGTTAATTAAAATATTAGTAGAAAATTTTTGATGAATATTAAATCAATATTAGTTGAAAGATACATAAAAGATTGATGGCTATATAGGATTAGATGAGTTCTAAAAAATTAATTAAACTTATAAAATGTAACCACATTTAAGTATCTACTTTTTTATAAGTGGTTTGTGTAATAAAATTAATATATCTTATGAACAAATCAATAAAAATAGATATGCCCAGAAGGCAGCAATACATTAAAAATAATTTGTGAAAAGTAAAATAAAAATATTAAAGGACGCTAAAAATGGTGATGAAAATATTAGTGACCGGTGGGGCTGGTTTTATTGGATCTGCTGTCATTCGGCATATCATTAAAGAGACTGAACATCATGTTTTAAATGTTGATAAGTTAACTTATGCAGGTAACTTGGAGTCATTAGTTTCTGTATTGGATCACCCTCGTTATCAATTCGCTCAAACTGATATTTGTGATCATCTATCTTTAGCACGATTATTTTCAGACTTTGAGCCAGATGTGGTCATGCATTTGGCGGCAGAATCTCATGTGGACCGTTCCATCGATGGTCCGGCTGAATTTATAAGTACAAATATCGTCGGTACCTATACATTATTAGAGGTTGCACGAAAGTATTGGCAAAATTTGGCTGAAATTAAAAAATCTAGATTCAAATTCCATCATATTTCAACAGATGAAGTATATGGCGACTTAGAAGACACAACTGATCTATTCACTGAAACTACCCCTTATTTACCAAGTTCGCCCTATTCGGCAAGTAAAGCCAGTTCAGATCATTTAGTTCGGGCCTGGCATAGAACCTATGGTTTGCCGGTGGTTGTTACGAACTGTTCGAATAATTATGGACCTTATCATTTTCCTGAAAAACTGATTCCTTTGATGATCTTAAATGCTTTGGAAGGCAGACCATTACCGGTCTATGGAAATGGTCAGCAGATTCGTGACTGGCTTTATGTTGAAGACCATGCTCGTGCTTTATATCAAGTTGCGACTCAGGGTGTAGTGGGTGAGACCTATAATATTGGTGGATGGAATGAAAAACAAAATATAGAAGTGGTTAAAACCATTTGTCAGATTTTAGATGAATTAAAACCACAATTGAATGGGCAAAGCTATGAAAGCTTAATCACCTTTGTTAAGGATCGGCCTGGACATGATTTGCGCTATGCCATTGATGCTTCAAAAATTGAGCGGGAACTGGGGTGGAAGCCACAAGAGTCATTCGAGACCGGTATCCGTAAAACTGTGCAGTGGTATCTGGATAATCTGCAATGGTGTCGTCGCGTGCAGGATGGTTCTTATCAGCGTGAACGTTTAGGGGAGGCAGTATAATGTCAAAAACAACAAAGGGGATTATTTTAGCAGGCGGTTCGGGCACACGTTTGCATCCGATTACTAAAGGAATCTCGAAACAGCTACTTCCGATTTATGACAAACCAATGGTTTATTACCCATTATCTGTACTGATGTTAGCCGGTATTAGTGAAGTTCTTATCATTAGTACTCCGGAGGATATTGAGGGATTTAAGCGTTTATTAGGAGATGGCTCACAGTTTGGCATGGAACTGAATTATGCGATTCAACCTCGTCCTGATGGTTTAGCACAAGCCTTTATCCTGGGCGAAAAATTTATTGGCCAAAGCAATGTATGTTTGGTGCTGGGCGATAATATTTTTTACGGGCAAGGTTTTACCCCTATGCTACGCCAGGCTGCAGCACGGCAAAAAGGAGCAACTGTATTTGGCTATCAGGTGAAAGATCCTGAACGCTTTGGTGTTGTAGAATTTGATGAACAGCAACGTGTTATGTCAATTGAAGAAAAACCAAAAAATCCTAAATCTAACTTCGCTGTGACGGGCCTGTATTTCTATGATAATGATGTGATTCAAATTGCCAAACAAGTAGAACCATCTGAACGAGGAGAGTTAGAGATTACTTCAATTAACCAGGCGTATCTGGAGCGCGGTGATTTAAATGTTGAATTGTTAGGCCGTGGATTTGCCTGGTTAGATACGGGTACACAGGGCAGCCTGCTTGAAGCAGCTCAATTTGTAGAAACTATTGAAAAACGTCAGGGTTATAAAGTTGCCTGTCTGGAAGAAATTGCACTGAATAATGGCTGGTTGAGCAGAGAGGAAGTTTTAGCGATTGGTCAAACAATGAATAAAAATGGCTATGGCCAATATCTGATTTCTTTAGTGGGGTAATAACTATGAATCTCATCGAGTGGATAGAATTACCTAATTTGGGAGATCATCGTGGCAGCTTGGTAGTCGCTGAAGCCAATCGGAATGTTCCTTTTAGTATACAGAGGCTCTATTATATTTTCGGTGCTCAGCCTGATGTTCCTCGTGGATTTCATGCACATAAAGAGCTTCAACAAATTGCTTTTTGCATTCAAGGCAGTTGCAAAATGCTGATGAATAATGGCAAAGAAAAACAAGAGGTCTTAATAGGTCAGTCTAATAAAGGATTATTTATCCCGCCAATGGTTTGGCATGAGATGCATGATTTTTCAGAAGATTGCATATTGTTGGTATTGGCAAGTGATCACTATGATGAAAGTGATTATATCCGTAACTATGACCAGTTTTTAGAAGAAGCAGATAAGGCTTTTATTGAATAGATAGTTAGATAATTAAAATTATGAAAAATAACTCATGAGTATGATGGCTTTTGTTAATAGAGAAGCTTCAGAAAATAGAATTTTAAATAATAATAAATATTAAGGAGATGTATGAGATGATTAAACCACTTACATCATTGCGTATGTTTTTTGCACTCTTTGTTTTTCTTAGTCATTTGGCCTTTCTAAAAAATGATACAAATTATGTAAATATTTTTAACAGTATCTTTGATGAAGGATTTTTAGGTGTCAGTTTTTTCTTTATATTAAGCGGATTTATTTTATCCTATAATTATAAAGAAAAATTTCTTATAGGAAATATTTCAAAAAAAGAGTTTTATATTTCTCGTTTAGCAAGAGTGTATCCAGTACATATTGCGACTACGGCACTTGTACTCCTATTAACCTTTATTCAATCTGGAAAAGGGTGGGAGTACTTAATTCAACACATTTTTCTGATACAAAGCTTTTTTTTAGAAGAAAATATTCATTTTTCATTAAATTCTCCTTCCTGGAGTATTTCTGACGAATTGTTCTTTTATCTACTTTTTCCATTTGCATTTTTAATGTCTGAAAAAATAAGAACTTATATATTTATTTTATATCTTGTAGGTATTTTACTTCTAAATACGCAGCTTGATAAAAATCAGGATCACTACTGGTTGTATATTTCACCATTTGTACGTTTTTCTGATTTTTTACTAGGTATTATACTATTTGATCTTTATGAGAAAATAAAAGTTGTTTATTCTAAAATAGAGATACCTACTTTTATATTTGAATTAGCAGCAATTTTGCTTTTTGTTTTATTTTTTGTGTTCCATAATAAGATAGATATAAGTTATAGATACTCCATTTACTATTGGCTACCTATGTCAGCAATTATTCTTGTTTTTGCATTGTCTCATGTTTCTCAGGAAAAAAGTATTATTACCAAATTCTTGTCAAATAAATATATGATATTAGCAGGAGAGATTATTTTTTCTTTTTATTTATTACATGTTTTGGAGATACAGGTTCTAAATTATATTAGAAGAATGTTTTCGTTTAATATAGATTTAATGTTTTTTTCATTGGTTATATTTATTGTGACTTTAATAGCTAGTTTTATAATGTATAAGTATATTGAAAAGCCTCTAAATAGAAAAATGAAGAAATTTTTATTAGAGCCAAGTTTTAAAACGAAGAGTTATGAACTTAATAAATAATATTGTATTTTTTACTTTAATTAATATCATTATATTAATTTTGATGAACGTAAAATTAAAAAATAAATAATAAATTTTTATATGAGATTGATAAGAATGATTCCTTTTCTTGACCTAAAAGCGATAAATGCTCAATACCGCGACAAACTTTTAGCAGCTTGTACACAGGTCATTGATTCTGGCTGGTATATCAGTGGCCAAGAAGTAGAAAATTTTGAAAGAAAATTTGCGGATTATTGTGGAACACAGTATGCCATAGGTGTTGCCAATGGGTTGGATGCGCTTATTCTGACTCTGCGTGCGTGGAAGGAATTGGGGAAACTGAATGAAGGAGATGAAGTCATTGTACCTTCAAATACCTATATTGCGAGTATTTTGGCTATTTCACAGAATAATCTAAAACCGGTGTTGGTCGAACCGGATATTCATACTTTTAATATTGATGCTAAAAAAATTGAAGCAGCTATCACCACCAAAACAAAGGCGATTTTGCCCGTTCATTTATATGGACAGCTTGCTGCAATGCCAGAAATTATGGTCATTGCCAAGAAATACAATTTACTGGTCTTAGAGGATTCAGCACAAGCCCATGGTGCTGAAATAGATGGTAAAAAAGCAGGCAGTTGGGGAGATGCCTCAGGCTTCAGTTTTTATCCGGGTAAAAACTTGGGCGCGCTAGGGGATGCCGGGGCGATTACCACCAATGATTCCGAGTTAGCTCATATGCTTAAGGCTATACGTAATTATGGCTCACACGAAAAATATAAAAATCTGGTGCCTGGAGTAAATAGTCGCCTTGATGAAATTCAGGCGGCAATCTTGAATGTGAAACTGAAATTTTTAGATCAGGAGAACCAGTATCGTCGTCATATTGCAGATCTTTATTTAAAAGAAATTCAGAATTCAGCGATTGAGCTTCCACTCACAAATATAAATGCCGAAACTGATACACAGCATGTTTGGCATTTATTTGTGATCCGAACTCAACATCGGGAACAATTACAAAAACATTTGGCAGAGCACGGGGTACAGACATTGATTCATTATCCGATTCCACCGCATAAGCAGCAAGCTTATCAGGAGTGGAATAATTTCAGTTTACCAATTTCAGAACAAATTCATGCTGAGGTCTTGAGCTTGCCGATTGGACCGACTTTATCTATTGATGAGGCAAAGCAGGTTGTTCAGTTATGTAATGGTTTTCAAGCATAGATGAATTTACTTACGACCAGTGTACTCAATGGCGTGGCAGTTTTGATTAAGACCATCACCATGTTTGTACTGAATAAAATTTTAGCTGTATATCTAGGACCCACTGGATATGCAGCGATAGGACAGTTCCAGAATTTTATTCAAATGGTGACTACTTTTGCGGGGAGTGCAATTAATACCGCAGTCGTAAAATATACAGCCGAATATCATGAGGATGAAAGTAAACAACGTGCAATTTGGAAAACTGCAGGTAGTATTGTTTTTCTGTTTAGTCTGATTTTCGCGTTTCTAATATTAATTTTTCAAGGACAACTCTCCCTTTATATTTTCCATTCACTTAAATACCAGACAGTTTTTATATGGTTTGCAGTTTTTTTGATATTTTTCAATTTTAATACACTGTTTTTAGCGATATTAAATGGAAAAAAAGAAATATTAAAATTAGTGCTTGCAAATATTGCAGGTAGTTTATTTGCTCTTATTATCACGAGTGTGCTGGCAATTAAGTTGCATTTATATGGAGCTTTAGTTGCATTATCCATTTATCAGTCTATTGCATTTATAGTGACGTTATTTCTATGTTATAGAGCGAACTGGTTTAAGTTTTCATCTCTCCTAGGAAAAATAGACCTAGAAATTACTAAAAAATTTAGCTCATTTATTCTCATGGCATTAGTGAGTGCGATTTGTGTACCTCTGTCTCAAATGTTGATTAGAGCATATTTAACCCAGGAGTTTAGTCTGGCATATGCAGGTTACTGGGAAGCGATGATCCGGCTAAGCACTGTATACCTTATGCTGGTCACGACAACATTGGGAGTGTATTACTTACCCCGATTATCAGAGCTAAATAAGATTGATGAAATTAAGAAAGAAGTTTATTTGGGCTATAAATTTCTTTTTCCACTGACTGTAGTGGGAGGAATTATTGTTTTCGTACTACGCGATTGGATTATTAATTTACTATTCACTCCATCTTTCGCACCCATGCAGGACTTGTTCTTTTGGCAAATGATGGGTGATGCACTAAAAATAGGAAGTTGGATACTAGCCTATTTAATGCTAAGCAAAGCAATGACCAAACTGTACATTTCTACAGAAATTATATTTACCTTATCCCTTATTGCTTTAACCTATGTATGTACCCAGTTTTTTGGATTTAAAGGTGTTTCAATTGCCCACCTAATAAATTATGGGATGTATTGGATAGTAATCAGTTTATTTATATTTAAACAATTAAAATAAAGAGAGATATAATATGATAATTGAGCAATCTTTAGTTTCCATCATTATACCAAGTTATAATCATGAGAGATTCGTATGTGACAGTATCCGGAGTGTCATTGACCAGTCTTATCACAATATTGAGTTAATTGTCATTGATGATGGATCTACAGATTCTTCAGTAGAAAAAATACAAGAATTGATTCCGCTCTGTGAAAAACGGTTCACCCGGTTTGAGTTTCGACATCGACCTAATAAGGGCTTGAGTGCAACCTTGAATGAAGCATTAGAATGGACACAGGGAGAATATTTTTCTTCTCTGGCTTCAGATGATATAATCTTAAAAGATAAAATAAAAATACAATCAGAATTTTTAAACCAGAACAAAAATTGTATCGCAGTATTTGGAGGAGTGGCAGTTATTGATAATGATTCTAATCTTGTAAAAAATAGGGTTAAAAAAAGACAAAGTTATAACTTTGAACAAATTTTATTATTAGAACATGATTTGCCAGCCACGACCCAGCTGATTCGATCAAGCGCTTTGAAAAAAATTGGTGGCTATGATGCTGAAGTAAAAATCGAAGACTGGTATATGTGGTTGCTTTTAGCACAAGAAGGGGAGCTATGTTACCTTCCTGTCGTATTTGCTAAATATAGGCTACATGATAATAATATGCATAAGCAAACGGCCCTTATGCATGATTCAAGAATGATGATTTTAAATGAGTACCAAAATCATATTCTATTTAATAAAGCAAAAAAAAGAGCTTTATGGATAAATGCATTTGAGTTGGGGCTGTTTTCCAAAAAGAAATCATTAGAAAAAATGCTAAGAATTTTGAGAGAATATCCATCTGAAATTTTGACATATGATTTTTTCAGGTTTTTTTACTGGTTGTTCATTAAAAAAGATTTTTAATAAAAAAATTAAGTTTGATAAATATTATTAATTTTAAGAAGATATCAACATTTTTAACTATATTAAATAAAAAATAAAATTAATAATACAAAATATTAATCAGTTCTTATGCTTCGAGTGAAGCACTAGATAATATAAAAGGAATGGATAATGATTATTTTAAATGAGAGTAATTCAAAAAATAACATTATTTTTTTAAGTGACAGTAATATAAGAGATAAAGTGGTTATATACCTTGTATTGTTTTCATTTTTTTTATCTCAGTTTTATTTTTGGTCAAGTGGGGTTCCGCAGTTTAGTCACATTTTTATTATGGGGGCTATTCTATTATTATTTAATAAAAGTTCTAAAATAAATATTGAATACTCGAATATAATTTTATTATTTGTTGCATATGCAATTTGTGTAAATTTTGCCTGGTATTTAGTGGTTCTAGATTCCAGTTATATGATGTCGACTGTTTACTGGGTCTTCAATTTATTATTCTTTTTATTAATGATGAACTTGAACCAGGTTCAGATAAACTTTTTCCATGAAAAACTATTATTTCTTATTCCTTTTTCCTATGTCGTTGAAATTATTATCTGGGCAAGTAACTTGGGTCGTTATGATTTTGAACCCCGATACAATGGTCTTTTTAATGATCCTAATCAAATGGCATTTTGGGTGCTAAGTACTTGTGCAATTTATTTATATATTTCTGGAAGCAACTTTAAAAAAATAATCGTTTATTCTTTGGCCTTATTTCTGATTTTATTGACCATGTCAAGATCTGCTTCAATTGGCTTTTTAATGCTAACTCTAGGATTTATATTTAGCCAAAAAGGAAACCTCAATAAAAGAATATTCGTATTCTTTGGAACCGTAGTTTTTTTTGGTGTTTTAAGCTATTTTTTATATAACATGGGGGTTTTTGATAGTGTTGTATTACGATTTATAGAAGGGTTAGATCAAAGAGATAGCCAAGTAGAAGGACGCGGTCTTTTTAGTTTTTTTGATTATCCTCAATATTTGATTTTTGGGGCGGGACAAGGTGCCCACTGGTTATATAACCCCACAGGAAATGAAATTCATTCAACCTGGTTGGGTATCTTGTTTTATTATGGAATTGTAGGCATATCCTTATTTTTAATATTTTTATATCAAATATTCAAGAAACTGTCACTTTCAAACAAGATGATATTATTAGGACCAATGTTATACGGGTTTACTACTTATAGTGCAAGAACGCTTATTTTCTGGTTTTTATTGGCGGCTTTTTTACTATTTTCAAATAATAATAAGGAAGAATAAATATGTACATTTCTATAGGGATTCCATTTTTTAATGCTGAAAAATACCTGGAAGATGCGATTAAGTCCGTACTGGCTCAAACTTTTCAGAACTGGGAGCTAATATTGGTAGATGATGGATCAACAGACCGGTCTTTAGAGATAGCCGGATCATTTGCTGATCCTCGAATCCGTATTATTTCTGACGGTTACAACAGAAGATTGCCTTATCGCTTAAATCAGATTATTAATGAAGCAAAACATGACTTTATCGCACGTATGGATGCAGATGATCTAATGGCAGTAGACCGACTGGAAAAACAGGTTAAAGTCTTGAATGAAAATCCACAGATTGATTTAGTGGTAACCAGCCTGTATTCCATTGGAAATAAAAATGAAATTTTAGGAAAAAGAATTTTTTCTAACCACCAGATGCAACCCAAAGAAATTTTGCAAGGTCTGACTAATTTACTGCATCCATCACTTCTTGCGCGTAAGGCGTGGTGTCAAAGAAATCCTTATCAGGAAAATAACTGCTTAGCTGAAGATTATGAATTATGGCTATCAGCAGCTATAAAAAATGATTTTAATTATGTGGTTATGCAAGAACCCTTATATTTTTACAGAGAAGTAGAAAATGTAAAAAAAGAAAAAATGATCCGTGGTTATAATACCCAGATTGAAGTGATTAAAAAATACTATAAGAATATTATCTCTGATATAGAGAAGAATAAAATTATTTTAAAATTTGAAATCAAAAAAATTATAGTAAGAATATTAAATTTTCTGAATTTAATGCAAGTTCTACAAATACGCAGGATTACATCTGTCTCTGATCAGGATAAAAATTTTTATGCTTCACAATTAGAACTCATAGAGTGTATAAAATAATGATCTCTAGGAAAATTATTATCATTGGGACAACAGCATCTAATCTTTATGGCTTTCGTAAAGATTTCATTTTGTCCTGTTTAGCAAAGAATTATCAAGTTTATGCTTTTGTGTCTGAATATAATAATGATTGGTTGGCTAAAATACAAAGTTTAGGGGTTACGCTCGTGACCTATAAACTGAGTCGTGGTGGATTAAACCCATTGGCTGATTTGCAGTCAACTTATCAGTTAATAAAAAAAATAAAAGAAATTCAACCAGATATTGTATTTTCATATTCAACTAAACCGGTTATTTATGCAACTTTGGCTGCATATAAGATGAAGGTTCCTTGTATCTATGGCATGATTGAAGGATTAGGTTCACCTTTTACCATTCACAAACATGGTCAAAGTTTGAAAGCTAAATTCATACGTTTTGTGCAAATCTCTCTTTATCGGCTTGTTTTTCCATATTTAGATAAAATTATTTTTCTTAATCGCGATGATCCTAAAGATCTAGTACATCGTTATAATCTTCCTCATAAAAATAATGCAATTGAAGTCTTAGGACCAATTGGCCTTAATTTAAAAGAGTATGCCTATACGAAATGGGATACCGAGAAAAATTTATCTTTTATCTTTATTGCCAGGTTAATTGCTGAAAAGGGTATATTTGAATATTTAGAAGCTGCTCGAATAGTTAAAGAAAAATATCCTGATATAACATTTAAAATTATAGGTGGATTGGATCCTGAAAACCCAACTGGTTTAAAGCAGGCACAATTAGATCAATTGATAAAAACAGGAATTATAGAATACGCTGGCTTCGTTAAAGATGTGGATCAAAGAATACGTGAGAGTGCAGTTTTTGTATTACCCTCCTATTACCGTGAGGGCGTACCTCGTAGTACACAAGAAGCAATGGCTATAGGAAGACCAGTGATTACTACTGATGTATCTGGCTGTAATGAAACTGTGGTAGATGGTGTTACGGGTTTCCTAATTCCTAAATGGGATGTAAACGCCTTAGTAAAGAAAATGATTTATTTCATAGAATATCCTGAACAAGTAAATAAAATGGGGTATCAAGGCTTTTTATATGCTAAAAAAAATTTTAATGCTGATCATATAAATCATAGATTATTGCAAATATTAGGAATGAATTAGACTTAGAAATTATTCAATAATATTTTTATTTATAAAAATAATTTTGATTAAATTTAACTTAAAAATAATAAGTAGAGAATATTTAAATTATACAGGAGATTGTAATGGGCGAAGATATAAGCTTTCAAATAAAAAAATACGAAGATTCAGATAAAATTATGTGGAATGAATTTTTATTAAAATGTAAAAATTATCACTTTATGTTTAATCGGGATTTCATGGAGTATCATTCTGATCGTTTTGAAGATTTCTCTCTAATATTTAAAAATGATGAAGAGAAAATTATGGCTTTATTGCCTGGAAATATTAAAAATAATATTTTTTATAGTCATCAAGGTCTAACCTTTGGTGGGTTTTTGATTGATAGAGGGGTACATGCTGCTGATATGCTTGAACTCTTTACTCAATTAAAGATTTTTTTTAAAGAAAAAAATATTGAAAAAATTATATATAAATGTATTCCAAGTATTTATCATAATTATCCAGCGCAAGAAGACTTATATGCTTTATTTAGAAATCATGCAAACCTTTATCGTAGAGATATTAGCGTTTGTATTGATTTAGAGGAAGAATATTCATA
This sequence comes from Acinetobacter sp., assembly GCF_049284435.1. Classification (GTDB taxonomy): domain Bacteria; phylum Pseudomonadota; class Gammaproteobacteria; order Pseudomonadales; family Moraxellaceae; genus Acinetobacter. The sequence goes on from NZ_JBAPXX010000002.1 coordinate 16,568, forward strand.
TTCAGAAAGTAAAAAAAGATCAATTAAGAAGCTCAAAAAAAATGGGATTATTTGTGAAGAAGTAGATCAGCCTAGTATTGTTTGGGGGGTCCTTCGTGAAGTATTACGTCAGCATCATAATCAACAACCTGTACATAATGAAATTGAAATAGATTTATTGAAAAGTAGATTTCCTAATAATATAAGAGCTTATAAGTGCTGTCTTGATGGACATATAGTTGCAGCAGCAGTAACTTTTGAAACTGAGAGAGTGGTTCATACTCAGTATTTGGCCAGTAATGATAAGGGTAGAGAGAAAAAAGTATTAGACTATCTGCTTGATTTTTTAATAAATAATAGTAAAAAATCTGCTAAAATATTTGACTTTGGTACTTCCAATGAAAATGAAGGGAAGTTTTTAAATACAGGGTTAATTAATCAAAAAGAAAGATTTGGTGCTCGTGCAATTGTACATGATTATTATAATATAGATCTATAAATACTCCGTTCTACAAACCATATAATTATGGGCTTATTTAATCGTATCATGATTTATTGAATAAGCCTGCAGTTATAGATAAAGGTTAAATATAGGCTACATTTCTTTGAAAGCAATATCGAGCGCATTTAAAACCGATATATTCTGCTGTGATACGATCTGTCTCACTTTATTCTTCAGTACAAACAATGCTTTCTCAATAGGATTGAAATCTGGACTATATGCAGGTAAGTAAAATATTCAGGAGTGATGCTGAGCAACTAGAGTATCAGTTTCTCTACCTTTATGAATCGAAGCATTATCTAAAACTAATAAATACTTTCGAACTTGACCATGACTTGCTTCTTTTAAACTTTCTAGCAAATATTCAAGCCAATGTGTAAAAACACTGCGATCACAAGAACCTTGGAAGACTAAAGATGCAACAAACTTAAAAGGTGTATTTGATTTTACTGCACTGATCATACTGAACCGAGTTCTATGCCCACCTGCTTTTAAAGCAGTACAATGTTGTCCTCTTTGAGACCAACCATATTTTCAGCTGTTTCATTGCTATTGATGCCTGACTCATCAATATACAGAATTTGATCTTCGCCATATTCTTCTTTTAATTGAGGTAGTAGCTATTGAAAGACAGCTCGACTTATTTTGCATGCTTGTCTGTAGAGAAAACTCTTTTTTTACGTGTCCATCCCAATTGATTGAGTGCTTTTAGAATCACATGATAGCCCACGGCATAACCAAAATGTGCTTCAAATAATGGGACTAAATCCTTCGCTTGTGAGAATTGTGTGGTCTCAATGAAAGATTTGAAAGCATTTAAATCGTGGATACACGATGGTCGCCCTACATTTTCAGATTTAGGCTGCTTAAGCTGTCCCGTTTGTTTTTCTAAAAGAATCCAATCATCCAAAGTTGTTCTTGCAATATCAAATAGCTCACATGTCTTAGATTTATGCTGCGTTTCTTTATAAAACTGCATGACTTTTTCACGTAGATCGACAGAATATGTTTTTGGCATTAGCTTAACATTTAGTATTTTTTATATTGTAGCTTATATTTAATTTTTATCTATAGATGACGGTGTATGAAAACCTAACAACATCAGCATGCAGATGTGTATCCAAAATTGAAATGCCTGAGTGATATAGATGATCAAAGCTTAAAAACACACACCATTCGAATCTCTATAATTTTTTATCATAATTTCATTGATTTATGAGTGCTATAGGTCTATGCAATAAAATCCTAGAGGCTGTTAATTTTGTTTGTGGAGGAAAGAAAATTGTGCTTTTTATCACAATATTCTAGGTTAGATCACATTTTGTCACATTTTTTTTAGTGTGAGCTGTGTTGTATTTTATGAATTTTTATTTAAAAAAATTACCGCTACTTTTCTATATTTATTGAGGATATTTACTGGATACTATTAAGTGCTAATCATTCACGAAATAGCTTATTTTATTGATAGGAGAACAAAGATTTTATTGCAATATCAAATAAATTTTCATTTATAATATTTAAATTAAGGTTTTAATAAAAAAATATTAATATAAGATTACTTTTAGGTTGATAATTTCATCTAAAATATATTGCTACTTAAGAAATAAAACCCTTGATATGATTAATAAAAAATAGACATATCGAGGTGTTTATTAATGTATCTAAAAAAAGAAAAAGCTAAGATCAAGAATAATGAAGAAAATACTATTTTAATATATAAGCCTTTATTTAGTAGGGAAAATAATATTTTATTAAAAAAATATTCTAAAAATAAAGGAGAGTGTAAAAGTAAAATAATAAAATTTTCTTCAAAAAAAGATCAATTAGATAAAATGGGTAAAATAAAATATAGACATTTTGTGCATAAAGATAATTTGATATCAAAAGAATCTTTCACGCCTCAAATTTATTTTTATTCTGTTGCTGATTTAATGAGGAGTAAAGGGGAGGTATCTAAGCGGGTGGTTGATATAGTGATTGCATTCATGGCTTTGCTTATATTATTCCCGGTTTTTATTATCATCGCTTATAAAGTACGAAAAAATTTGGGTTCGCCTATTTTCTTTTATCAAGAACGACCTGGTAAAAATGGTAAAGTATTTAAAATGATCAAATTCCGTTCTATGAGTAATGCAGTAGATAAGGAGGGTAATCCTTTACCAGATAAATTTCGTATTACTCCATTTGGACAAAAGTTACGCTCTAGCAGTTTAGATGAAATGCCACAGCTCATGAATGTTTTGAAAGGAGATATGAGTATTGTCGGACCCCGGCCTCAAATGAAAGAGTTTTTGCAACATTATACTGATGAGCAAATGAGACGACATGAAGTAAAACCTGGTATGACAGGGCTTGCTCAGGTCAGTGGACGCAATAATTTATCCTGGGAAGAAAAATTTGAACTAGATGTGCAATATGTTGAACAGTACAATATGTGGCTGGATTTTAAAATCATGTTTAAAACGGCTAAGGTAATGTTGAGTCAAGAGGGAATTAATGCTCCTGATCAGGAAGTGGGTGCTGTGCGGTTTTCCAGAAAAAATATGCCTGAAACTCCTTTATTTACGAAAGAAGTAAAATAATACGATTAATAAAAATGCTTCTTGCAGTCACTGGTTTAAGCGTCCACTTCCTGCTGAAGAAGGGTTGCGTTTCAAAACAATATTGAATCTTAGGAGTCAAATTGTTTGTCTAGTATTATTAAAATTTAAGCGAGTTGAATATGCGATAGTTTTTTCAGAGAAGAATAACTCATATTTAAGCTTATTATGATTAATTATATTTAATCACAGTTCTTGATTTATATTTGAGCAATTTAATTGAAGAATCAATCTAGCTTATTTTGCTATAAATATCTTTATCAATAGGTTTTAGTTTGATAAGTACCGATTTTAGATTATGAATCTTTGATAATTTTAGAAAATTATGTGTGATGTTGTTCTGGATGTAATACTTTTCATAAATTAGCTAAATATAAAAAAGCTTCAAACAGATTTAAATTGAATGATTTCAAATCTGTTTGAAGCGATATAACCTTTTCTCATTCTCTTGAGTATAAGTTTTAAAAAGCCAACTTATATTAAAGTAGCTTGATCAGCTTTTTAATGTCTGAACAAGTACTTTGATCCTCTCAGAGATTTAAATAGACTTAATATCCATCAAGTCTACTTAATCTTCATTTTTTGAAGCCTTATAGGCATAAGCATAATTATAACCATAGCCATAACCTGCACTGGAGCGTTGGATATCGTTCAAGATCACGCCATTCACTTTAACTCCAGCCTGTTCAAAGCGATTGACTGTTAATTCGAGCTCTTTCATTTGAGTTTGTGCATAACGTGCAATCAACAAATTCACACCTGCATGTTGCGAGATGATAATCCCGTCAGTCACTGCAAGAATCGGTGAAGTATCAATCAGGATATGATCATATTGACTGGACAACTGAGTCAGCATTTCACCAAATAGTGGGGTGCTGAGTAACTCGGATGGATTCACCGGGCTTTTGCCCCGAGTCAATAAATCTAAGCCTGGAATATCGGTTGATTTGATGACCTGATCCAAACTGGCTTGCTTATTTAAATACTCGGCTAAACCAGGCTGATGATTTTGATTAAAGTATTTATGGATATAACCCCGACGTAAATCCGCATCAATCAAAAGAACACGTTTTTGACTTTGTGCCAAAATTGCAGCCAGGTTGGTCGAGATAAAAGATTTACCTACTTCTGGTGCAGGACCAGAAATCATCACAATATTATTTCGTGCATTACTCAAGGCAAAGTGAATGGCAGTGCGCATACTGCGCAGGCTCTCAATCGCAATATCATCACTGTTTTTAACCGCCAGAATCGGAATATATTTTTTCTTCTTGGATAGCTTGATATAGCCGTTTTGCGCGGGCGAGCGAGGGACTGTCGCATATACCGGCAAATCTAGTTCATTTTCAATTTGACTGGAATCTTTAATGCCCGAACGTAGCATATTGCGTAGAAGCGCTAGCAAAGTACCCAGGAAGCCACCTAAGAAGATCGATAAAATCAGGATTTGCAGTTTTTTGGGTTTGATCGGTTCTAGCGGCTCAACAGCAGTATCCACTACCCGTACATTACCAATTTCACCGGCTTTGGCAATTCGTAGCTGCTGGTAAGAGTTTAACAGAGCAGTATAGAGTTGCTGTTTCACTTCAACTTCACGGAACAGTTGTAAGTATCGGCGTTGCAGGTCTGGTAGCTGCTTTAAAGTCCCTTCCAGTTCAGCAATTCTTTTATTGATCGCACCAAGTTGTGCATTCATCTGCTGCATCACCGGATGTTCATTGGTGTATTTGGCAGAAGCCTCAGCCACTTGCTGTTCGAGCTGCGCTTTTTGGGTTTCCAGGCTAATACTCTGGGTCAGATACAGTTCCGATTCTTTGGTGACATCGACTGTATTAAACTGCTGACGGAAAGTATTGAATTCTCGTTCAGCCACGTCCAGCTGCTGGCGCAATTCAGGCAATTGTTCATCCAGAAACTTAAGTGTTTGAGCCGTTTCTGCGGAACGACGTTCAATATTTTGCTGGCTATAGGCAGCGAGAATGGCATTGAGAACTTCAGTGATATGCTGTTTATCCGTACCCTGATAATTCAGGCCTAATACACCGGTCATTTTGCCTTTTTCTGCAACCGAGTAATTGGCAAGAATTGATTTTACCGCAGCGGGCAGAGATTGCTTTTGAACAAGATAAGGTGCATTGAACTGGTCCTGGCTATAAATGGCAACTTTCCACTGACCATGTTCAGACTGCAATTCACTAGGCTGATTTAATGGGGCAGAGAAGACCACCTGTTCTGTGACCGGATTGGTTAAAGTGTATTTACCCTGCTGAAAGTCAAGACGTAAATTTTTGTCATGGAAATAAGCAGGCACTTCAAACTGACGGATATCAAAGGATTTAGCATTGTCTTTAAACAGAACAGATGTTTTGTTGTATTCGCTTTGATAGTCATGCGGTGACACTAAACGATTCGTAAAGCTGTTTTCAGTTCCAGCAATGCGGAGATCCAGATTTAAAGCCTGAATGGCAGAACCCAGCACCAGACGTGATTTTAATAGTTCTATTTCTGCCTGAGCGGGTTGCTTTTGCTCGATCATGCTGGATAAATCACCCAATAAGGCAGCAGACGTCCCTTTGTTTTCTTCGACCTGTACCAGCGCATCGACCGAATAGGTATCGGGGGTGACTCTTAAATACAGCAACGCGCAGATCACGCTTAAGATGACGCACAGTGCAATCAGCTTCCACTGTGCGATGAGTGAAAAAAATAACTCTTTTAAGTCTATCGTATCTTCAGTATTGCTATTTTGGCTCATAATCTTGATTTCAAATTTAAATATATTTTTTCCAGTCAGCAATACAGCTTTGTATTAACTGGCAGGTATCATCAAATACAACTTGGTCATGCTGATAGGGATCAGCGATATTCTTGCTTTGCCAGTGCCCCAAACGGAAGGTTTTACCTTTGGCAAAATGCCAGGTCTGTTCAATATGTTTTTGTTGATTCTGACTCATGACCAAAACTAAATCGGCCCATTTAATCATTTCGGTATTCAATTTCCGGGCGACATGCGGGCTTATGTCAATCCCCAAACGCTGCATGCATAGACTGGCTTTTTCATCCGCTGCATGTCCCACCACGCCAGCAATACCTGCAGATTCAATCTGTAAATGCGGATACTGCTGTTTTAAAAAGTATTCGGCCATGGGACTGCGGCAGATATTGCCAATACAGACCACCAAAATATGTTTAATCTGCATTATTGCCCCAAACGTTCCAGGTTATAGAGTGCATTCGAGAACGGAATCACCTGGTTCACGACACGTTGCCAGCGCGCCAGACCTGAAGCATCGACATAGACAATGTCATTGCTGCGCATCTTAAACTGGTTGGCCAGGCCAAAGTCGGCAATACTGCTCAGGTCCATGTGATAAACTTCAGTGTGCACAGCATTTGGCTGACTGCGCACGATATAAATTTTGCTGCGGCTGGCAGAGAGTGGATTTAGGCCCAAACTTTCACCTAATACATCACTTAAACTCATCCCCTGATCGCGCAGTGGCAGGGACTGGTTTTTGCCAGATTCACCCATGACATAAATTTTTTGATTTTCGCGATTGTTCACATATAAAGTGTCATTTGGCTGGATCAGCAAGTTATGCAGTGAAAGTCCTGCCTTTTCCAGTTCTACGGTATTCAGGTTGTAGGAACGTCCCTGACGGACCAAAGTCATGGAGGCATTGTCGCCCTGCTGGGCATTGACACCTCCGGCCATGCCTAAGGCGGTGTAGATACTCACCGGCTGATCGCTTAAATAAAACTGTCCGCCTTTTACCACATTGCCCTGAACGGAATAGCGCTGACCCTGATAGGACAGCACCCGCACAATCACGTCCGGGGTTTTTAAATAACGGGACAGTTGACTGCGCAACTCACGGTTGACTTGGGTCAGGGATTTGCCTGCTGCCTTGTAGCGGCCAATAATTGGAAGCTGAATATAACCTTGAGAATCAATCTGATAGCCAATTGAACGCGCAGAGTCTTCACTTCCTGCATTTGGAGAAGATGGAGTCATTTCCGGATAAGCCCATAAATAGATGGACAGGATGTCGCCCGGACTTAAACTGTAGCTACGATGCGAGGTGCTAAACAAATGGGCATAGTCTTGTTGAATATTTTGTACAGCAGGCTGAACGGCAAGCATCGAGTCCTGGGTGAGTTTAATCACATTGACTGAAGTGCCGAGTTCGGTTTGATAAACACCTTCTGCTGGTAGATCATAAGTTTGCAGACCAGAGGTCACTGCGCAGCCGGTCAAAGTAAGACCGCAAGTCAGTAAAAAAGCCAGTTGAATTTGTCGCACATGGAATCCCGTTTTTAATATTTAATTCGTTAAATCTGCGATATTCTACCTGACAACTTTGATTTTATTATAACAAAATGTATCTGATTTTAACTGAATAGTGAATGAAGATAATAAAGCTTGTTCGCTCAATAAAATCTTTTTTCAAAGTATTCCTTTATAAGCTTAGTTAAATATTTTCTTATTTTTTTTGTTTTTTGGTGTTAAATCACAACAGAAATTTCATGTTTTTCTGCTAGTATGCGCGCCGAAAGATTGAATCTTCATAAGTACAGTACATAAATAAGGCGTTGAAATGCTATCTATTGCAGATTTAAAAATTGCGGTGATTGGTCTAGGTTATGTGGGCTTGCCACTTGCAGTTGAATTTGGGAAAAAAGTACCTGTGGTCGGTTTTGATATCTACCAAAAACGAATTGATGAACTTAAAAGTGGCCAAGACCATACCCTCGAAGTTTCCCCAGAAGAACTCAAACAGGCAAATCAGCTCAGTTATTCAGCAAATTTAGAAGATTTAAAAAGCTGTAACTTTTTTATTGTAACTGTGCCTACCCCTATTGATGAATTTAAACAGCCAGATTTAACTCCTCTTGTTAAGGCTTCGACCAGCATTGGTCAGGTGCTTAAAAAAGGCGATGTGGTGGTCTATGAGTCCACAGTATATCCAGGTGCAACTGAAGAGACCTGTATTCCGGTTCTGGAACAGGTATCAGGCCTGAAGTTCAATCAGGACTTCTTTGCCGGTTATAGTCCGGAGCGGATTAACCCGGGTGATAAACTGCACCGCGTGACCAATATTCTGAAAATTACCTCAGGTTCTACGCCAGAAGTCGCTGAATTTGTCGATCAGGTGTATAACCTGGTGATTGAAGCAGGTACGCATAAAGCGACTAGCATTAAAGTGGCTGAAGCGGCAAAAGTCATTGAAAATACCCAGCGTGATGTCAACATTGCCCTGATTAATGAACTGGCTGTGATCTTTAATAAAATGGGAATTGATACTGAAGCAGTATTACAAGCTGCCGGTACAAAATGGAATTTTTTACCGTTTCGTCCAGGTTTAGTGGGTGGACATTGTATTGGTGTCGATCCGTACTATTTGACTCATAAAGCACAGTCTATTGGTTATCACCCTGAAATTATTCTGGCAGGTCGCCGTTTAAATGATGGCATGGGGGCTTATGTAGTGACCCAGCTGGTCAAGGCCATGATCAAGAAAAAAATTCAGGTCGAAGGTGCCAAGGTTCTGGTTTTAGGCTTAAGTTTTAAAGAAAACTGCCCGGATATTCGTAATACCAAAATTATTGATATTGTCAATGAGCTGACGGAATATAATATTGCTGCCGATGTGTATGACCCGTGGGTAGATGCAGGCGAAGCTCAACATGAATACGGGATTACTCCAGTCGCAAATCTGGAACAGGGTCAGTATGACGCGGTGATTCTAGCCGTTGCACATGATCAGTTTAAAGCTATGGGTGCTGATGCATTACGTGCCCTTGGCAAGTCCGCACATATTTTGTATGACCTGAAATATGTACTAGATCAATCTGAATCTGACCTTCGTCTGTAATTTATAGGGGACCCTATATATGAGCCAATATCAAACTGTATGCGAGCAATTAGAACAAGCCCCTAAAATCTGGTTAATTACTGGTGTAGCGGGCTTTATTGGCTCAAATTTACTGGAAACCCTATTAAAGTTAAATCAAAATGTGGTGGGTCTGGACAATTTTGCTACAGGTCATCAGTATAATCTGGATGAAGTACAAAATCTGGTCAAGCCTGAACAGTGGGCGAACTTCAAATTTTATGAAGGTGATATTCGTAACTTTGAAGACTGCCAGACAGCATGTGCAGGAGTGGACTATGTCTTGCATCAGGCTGCTTTAGGTTCTGTGCCACGCTCAATTGCAGACCCGATTACCACCAATGCAGCCAATATTACCGGCTTTTTAAATATGCTGACGGCTGCACGTGATGCTCATGTTTCCAGCTTTACCTATGCTGCCAGCAGTTCGACTTATGGTGACCATCCTGCCTTACCAAAAGTCGAAGAAAATATTGGTAAGCCGCTTTCACCTTATGCGGTCACCAAATATGTAAATGAGTTGTATGCTGAAGTATTTGCACGGACTTATGGGTTTAAAACCATTGGTCTGCGTTACTTTAATGTTTTCGGCAAGCGCCAGGACCCGAATGGGGCCTATGCCGCAGTCATTCCAAAATGGACAGCAGCTATGATTGCTGGTGATGATGTTTTCATTAATGGTGATGGTGAAACCAGCCGTGATTTCTGTTTTATTGAGAACACGGTTCAGGCCAATATTCTGGCAGCCACTACGCAAAATGATGAAGCTAAAAATCAGGTTTATAACGTAGCAGTGGGAGATCGTACTACGCTAAATGATTTGTTTAATGCTCTTAAAACAGCCTTAGAAGAGAATGGTGTAATTTACAATAAAGACCCAGTGTATAGAGAGTTTCGGGCAGGTGATGTACGTCATTCACAGGCAAGTGTAGATAAAATTGTAAATTTATTAAATTATTCGCCAACACATAAAATTAATGATGGTATTGGATTGACAATGCGTTGGTATATAAGGGCTTTACAAAACTGAATTTATGCTTAAATCATTGTCTCATATTTTGAAATCCAGAGAAGTAAAAAGGCTGCTGGAAAACTTATTTTCACTATCAGTCTTAAAGTTGGTTAATGCTGTTTTACCATTCATTACTCTGCCTTATTTAATTAAGGTTTTGGGCTTTCAGCAATATGGGGCAATTGTTTTAGCTTTATCTTTAATTACATATTTTCAGGCTGTTACAGATTATGGTTTTAATTTATCTGCAACACGTGAAATTGCACAGCATAGGCATAGTAATAAGCAATTAAGTTATATTTATAGTAAAACAATGATATCGAAAATTATTTTGTTAATTTTTTCTTTATTTTGTTTGTGTGGATTAATTCTATGTATTCCGCAATTTCGAGCAGACTTTCTAATATATTCATTAATGTGTTTGATACTTATTGGGCAAACATTATTTCCGGAGTGGTTTTTTCGTGGTGTAGAGCAAATGCGATACATTACT
>NZ_JBAPXX010000003.1:0-8378 GCF_049284435.1 Acinetobacter sp.
ACTGCACACCGTTCCGATACGAAACGTACGAAACACTAGGAAACGCCGGCATAGCTCAGTTGGTAGAGCAACTGACTTGTAATCAGTAGGTCCACAGTTCGAATCCGTGTGCCGGCACCATCTTAGAGGTTTGGTAGTGTGAAGTAAAGAACAGCACTGATGTAAGTGTAAAAAATGGTGAGGTTCCCGAGCGGTCAAAGGGGGCGGACTGTAACTCCGCTACGAAAGTTTCGAAGGTTCGAATCCTTCCCTCACCACCAATTTTAAGACTTCAATAAGTGGTTTGTACCAACATCGTGCGGGAGTAGCTCAGTTGGTAGAGCGGTAGCCTTCCAAGCTACATGTCGCGAGTTCGACCCTCGTCTCCCGCTCCATTGAAGTACTAATATTTGCTCTTATAGCTCAGTGGTAGAGCACTCCCTTGGTAAGGGAGAGGTCTCGAGTTCAAATCTCGATAAGAGCTCCAGATTACAGTTTAGCAACTCTGTTGCAAAGAAATTCCCAAAGCAGGCTATTTAGTCTGCTTTTCAAGTATTTGGTGTTCGGTTTTTTTAAACGATATGTCGGAGCTGGGTTTTACTCAGAATTGTGTTCGACGTAAACGAGGAAGATTAACATGGCTAAGGCTAAGTTTGAACGTAATAAGCCACACGTTAACGTGGGCACAATTGGTCACGTTGACCATGGTAAAACAACTTTAACAGCTGCAATTGCAACTGTATGTGCGAAGAAATTCGGTGGCGAAGCGAAAGACTACGCTGCAATCGACTCTGCACCAGAAGAAAAAGCACGTGGTATTACCATTAATACTTCACACGTAGAATACGATTCTCCGATTCGTCACTATGCACACGTAGACTGCCCGGGCCACGCCGATTATGTTAAAAACATGATTACTGGTGCTGCTCAGATGGACGGCGCGATCCTTGTATGTGCTGCGACTGATGGTCCTATGCCACAGACTCGTGAACACATCCTGCTTTCTCGTCAGGTAGGTGTACCTTACATCGTTGTATTCTTGAACAAATGCGACCTTGTAGACGACGAAGAGCTTCTTGAGCTAGTTGAAATGGAAGTTCGTGAACTTCTTTCTACTTATGACTTCCCGGGTGATGACACTCCAGTGATCCGTGGTTCTGCTCTTCTTGCACTTAATGGTGATGAAAGCCAATACGGCGAGCCAGCTGTAGTTGCGCTTGTTGAAGCTCTTGATACTTATATCCCTGAGCCAGAACGTGCGATCGACCTTCCATTCCTTATGCCAATTGAAGACGTATTCTCAATCTCTGGTCGTGGTACAGTAGTAACTGGCCGTGTAGAGACTGGTATCGTTAAAGTAGGCGAATCGGTTGAAATCGTTGGTATCCGTGATACACAAACAACGACTGTTACTGGCGTTGAAATGTTCCGTAAACTTCTAGACGAAGGTCGTGCGGGCGAGAACTGTGGTGTTCTTCTTCGTGGTACTAAGCGTGAAGACGTACAACGTGGTCAAGTATTGACTAAACCAGGTGCGATCAAGCCACACACTAAATTCGATGCAGAAGTATACGTACTTTCTAAAGAAGAAGGTGGTCGTCACACTCCATTCCTTAACGGTTACCGTCCACAGTTCTACTTCCGTACTACGGACGTAACTGGTGCGATCGCGCTTAAAGAAGGCGTGGAAATGGTTATGCCTGGTGACAACGTTGAGATGTCAGTAGAGCTAATCCATCCGATCGCAATGGACCCAGGTCTACGTTTTGCGATCCGTGAAGGCGGTCGTACAGTTGGTGCTGGTGTAGTTGCTAAAGTAACTGCATAATCGCTGATTTTGTAAAAAAAGCGCCTCTTTGAGGCGCTTTTTTTGATTCAAACTTTTATAAAATTAAGAATAAATTGTCTGACAATGATTTTAAAAGCTGTCCTTATCTGATATCGGCTTGACCTAAACTGCACTTATGTAAAAAAAATTACCACGTAATATACAGATAAGAATATGAATATTACATTTTCTGGCCTGAATTGGCCTGATGGGAGTGGTCACATGAATGCGAAAGTAAATATTACCAATCGTGCGGGTGCAAGTTTCCCAGTTCGTCGCATGAACTTTGAATTTGATGCTGTACCGGAATATTGGATGAATGGTTCAGCAGGTCTCACTCATTTTATGACGGCATTATCTGCACTATTTCCAGCAGGTGAAAAGTTTTTTATAGATTCAGTCCGTGCGATGCGTAAACATCCTGCAATTGCCAATAATGAAGCATTACAAAAAGAAATTTCCGCTTTTATTGGTCAGGAAGCCATGCATACTCACGAGCATATCGGCTTTAATGCATCTGCGCAAAAACATGGGCATGATGTTGATACGCTTGATCGTTATACCGATAAAGTCATTCAAACGACACGTAAAGTCATGGCTAAACTGGGTAAGCCTGTAGGGATTACCCAAGAAATGGTAGATTTGACTGCAACCACGGCACTTGAGCATTTCACTGCAACGATTGCCTCACAGCTTTTGACCAATAGCCACATTCAGGAATTGATGACAGATGAAACCATGAAAACCATGTGGTTATGGCATGCTATTGAGGAAAATGAACATAAGGCAGTTGCATATGATGTCTTCGAAGGGGTTTTTGGCAAAGGCCTAAAAGCCTATGCACTACGTACTTCATCCTTGGTCATCGCAATGGCAACCTTATTTGTGGTGCAAAGCTATTTCCTTGCCCGTTTGCTTAAACAGGATCAGCAATTCAATCTTGAGTCCTTAAAAGCCATTTATACCTATGCCTATAGTCCTTCTAAAGGTGTCATTACGGGTATGGCGAAAGAAATGCTGATGTATTTTAAACCGGGATTCCATCCGAATGATCATCATACAGATCAACTGCTGGCGACCTGGAAAACCAAATTGGGTCTGTGACAGAACTGAAGATTGGAGAGCGACTAAAATCGCTCTTTTTTTTGCTCGATTTTTTGCATGAAGTTTCTATAATGCGGAGATTGATTCTATATAAGATGAACGAAGATGATTCGTTTGATGCAAGCAGTGGATGTAGAAGCCGTTGCAAAGATTGAAAAATCAGTTCAATCCCATCCCTGGACTTTAAAACAGTTCGAAGATGCTGTAACGGCTTATCAAAGTACAGTGATTGAAGTGCAAGGGCAGGTGGCCGGATTTTGTATTTTACAACCGGTGCTGGATGAAGCCAATTTATTGCTGATGGCAATTGATCCGGCACAGCAAGGCCAGAGCTTGGGCTATCAGTTGCTGGAGGCTTCAGTGGCCATGCTAAAAAATAATCCGGTGCAGATTTTCCTGGAAGTGCGCGAGAGTAATCTGGCTGCGATCAAGCTTTATGAAAAATCAGGCTTTCATCAGATTGATCTGCGCAAGAACTATTATCCAAATGCCAACGGAAGCCGTGAACATGCCATCATTATGGTGAAAGCATGTACGGATGATTTTGCCAGTCTATTTAAGTCATAAAAGCTGACGACCTTATTTAATAATCTGGTGATTCCATCCGCTAGGTAAGGTCGTCATTAATGAGTTTCCCAGGTGCTGAATCTCTGTGGCATTCAGGGCATGATTTAAGCGTCGCCATTGTCCATCGACCAAGAGTTCCAGTGGCAGATACTGAGATTTGTAATTCATTTTGCTAGAATGCGGCACCCAATAACCCAGATAGATAAATTGCAAGCCCAGCTTTTGTGCATGTTCAATCTGTTTCAAGATTGCAAAAGCACCGAGTGAACGACGGTTTTCATCCGGATCAAAGAAGGTATAGACGGCAGAGATGCCATCATCCAGCAGATCGCAGGTTGAAACGCTGATTAGACGCTCACCTTGCCATAACTCCAGAAAGAAACTGTCGGTGCAGCTTTGTAATAAAAATTTTTCGAACTGATCCCGAGTCGGTGGAAACATGTCGCCATCTGCGTGGCGTTCATTGATATAGCGTTCATACAGCGCATAATGTAGATCACCAGCGTGCTCTGGACTGGTAATTTTCATCACCAGATCCTGATTACGTTTCCAGGCTTTTTTTTGTGAACTGTTCATGCGGAATTCAGCGACAGGCACACGCGAAGACAGACATTGACGACACAGATGACATTCGGGTCGATACACGAAATCACCACTGCGGCGGAAACCGGTACGTGACAGTTCCGATAAAGTTACTACATCAATTCGATGTGCAGGATCCAGAAAAACCATGCGCGCCGACTTGTTGGGCAAATAGCTACAATCATGCGGCGGCGTAATATAATACTGTAAATCGTTCAGTAGGGCCTTTGGCTGATAAGAGTTCATAACAACTACCCTCTGTTATTTTCATTCACTTAAGCGCGCGTTTTGCGCTATTGTTTTACTTGAAAATACACCTTCCTGATACTTTTTCCAATCGATAGCAGGCTTTTTTACAATATCTTGTAAAGAATTAAGATAAGCTTGGCGAGAAAGTGTGCAGGCGCCCAGGCTTAGAAGATGATCGTTGACCAGTTGGCAGTCGATCCAGGGTAGTTTATTTTCCTGTCCAATCAGCATTAAAGTATAGAAAGCCATTTTAGAAACATCGGTTTGTGTACTAAACATGGATTCACCAAAACAGCCTTGACCGATGGTCACACCATAAAGTCCACCGACGACGCGATCTTCATCCCAGACCTCAATGCTATAGCCATATCCTGCGTCAAACATGTCGCAATAGCCTGCGATAATATCTTCACTGATCCAGGTGTCGTCTGCATAAGCACGAGGCAATGAACAGGAGCGAATCACCCTTTCAAAAGCATGATTGATCGTAATTTTATAGTCCTGCTTTCTCATATTGCGTAGCAGGGATTTGCTTGGATGATAATCTTCGGGGCGAATAATGCAGCGTGGTTCCGGACTCCACCAGCAAGTCGGATCACCTTCTGAAAACCAGGGAAATAATCCATGCGTATAAGCTTCAAAAAGTGTGGAAGGGGAGAGGTCTGCACCAATACAAATCAGTCCTTCACCTTCAGGATCAACCTCGACCGGATTGGGAAAAATGAATTCTGAGGGAGGAAGTAAAGACATGGCAGACCCGACATAAATCTATAGATAAATCATCATCTCATTCTAGCAATAAAAAAGCCGCCCATAATGGACGGCTTTTTTATTCTTGTTGCTTAGTCTAATTTGCCCATCGCATCAAGATATTTTTCTGCATCCAGTGCAGCCATACAGCCTGAACCCGCAGAAGTAATGGCCTGACGATAAATGCTGTCCGCAATATCACCGGCTGCAAATACACCCGGTACCGAAGTTTGGGTTGCATTACCTGCAGTACCACTTTGCACCTGGATATAACCGTCACGAAGCTCTAACTGACCTTCAAACATGGTGCTATTTGGCTTGTGACCAATCGCCACAAACATGCCAGTTACATCGACGTTTTGAGTAGAATCATCTTGAGTTGATTTAAGACGAACTGAAGTCACGCCAGATTGCGCATCACCTAATACTTCATCGACTTGATGGTTCCAGATAATGCTGATCTTGCCTTCTTTTTCTTTGGCAAATAAATGATCTTGCAGGATTTTTTCAGAACGTAATGAATCACGACGGTGAACCAGAGTCACGTGAGAAGCAATATTAGATAAGTACAATGCTTCTTCAACAGCGGTATTACCGCCACCTACGACCATTACTTTCTGGTTTTTATAGAAGAAACCATCACAAGTCGCGCAAGCACTGACACCTTGACCCATATAGGCTGCTTCAGATTCCAGACCGAGGTATTGGGCAGTTGCACCGGTACAGATGATCAGGGCATCACAGGTGAATTCTTCCATATCGCCTTTTAACACGAATGGGTGCTGGCTAAGATCCACTTCATTGATATGGTCATACACGATTTCAGTGCCAAAACGCTCTGCATGTGCCTGCATACGTTCCATCAATGCTGGACCAGTCAAACCTTCGGGATCACCCGGCCAGTTATCGACGTCAGTCGTCGTGGTCAGCTGACCGCCCAGTTGCAAGCCTGCAATCAGGGTAGGTTTCAAGTTTGCACGCGCTGCATACACTGCTGCGCTATAGCCTGCAGGGCCAGAACCTAAAATAATCAGTCGTGAGTGACGTGCGCTCATCAGCTGTATCCTTTTTTATTTAGAAATTTATTGAATTATACGTGAAACTGTATAACAGTGGGGTGAGATTAAAGTCGATATTATTGATCATTGAAATCGATTTGGGCTATATATAATAAGTACACAGTGTACTTGTACAATAGTGCATCTTTTTTCACAGAACAGGTGCATAATACGCATTTTATTGCGTCGCTTTTTCAAGCATTGAAGCAAAAGAATATTCATGAAGAATTGGTTACAGGACAGTATATGACAGCGGTGTCGAGTGCCTATGCACAGCGCTTAGTAATGACATTATTTTTAGTCTCATTTGGGATTTATCTATTTCTTGCAACAGTGACCTATACGCCATTTGATCCGGGATGGATGCATATCTCTAGTGATACGCAGACCGTTTCGAATGCCAGTGGGGTAGCGGGTGCCTGGATTGCAGACCTTTTGTTTGGCTTTCTCGGTTGGGCAAGTCTGCTGATCCCTGTCTATCTGTTTATGGAAGCGATTCAGGTCTGGTGGCCGTGCAGCTTCCTGAACCGGCCATTCCGCTATGCTGCACAATTCTTCCTGTTGCTGACTACCTCAGCGCTGTTGTTTTTATTCTGGCAAGTTCCTGCTGATACGCTGGATAATTCTTCCGGCGGTATTATTGGCTATGAATTAGGCCAGAGTCTGGAACAACTGCTGACAGTCTATGGTGCAGCATTCTTCCTGCTGGTGCTTTGGGTGGTGTTATTTACCCTGGCTTTTGGGGTGAAGTGGAACAAGACTTGGAGCAGCCTCAAAGCAACGCCTGCTTATTTACAAGACCTATTCTACCGCAATGTGCCTGAAGGCATGTCTGATTTTGACCGTACTGCACCTGTCGCCAAAAAAGAGCCAGTCATTAGTGCAAAAAAAGTAGCGGTTGCAGTAACGCCCGCGCCTGAGCATCAACTGGTAGAAATAGATCCGGTGGTACGTGACCAAGTTGCTGAACGCTTATTTGATGATTTTGCCGATAAAGAGTCACAACAATCCCAGTTTTATGATGATCTTCCTGAAGCTGAGCAGCAGGCTCCTGAGCCAGTCGAGACATTTAAGCAAGCACAGCAAGTGCCTCAACAGCCGGATCGTGTGGTAGCGACAGGCGAGGTGTGGCGTGCCTTACACTCGAATGAAGATCAGCGCCATAAACAGGATATTGATGCCTTACTTAAAGCAGCCGAGGAAGAGCAGCTTAATTCTCCTGTGTCACATATAGCCGCTCCTCAACCTGTTGCAGCGCAGACTCATGCTCACACCAGAACAGCGCCTGCTTCGCATACTGGCTTGGACTGGGATGATGATGAAATCTTTGATGAACTTCTGGCTGCTGTTCCGCAAGGCAAAACTGCGACCGATGTGCATAGCCCATTCAATACAGCGCCAGCCGAAAAGACGGCAAGAATTGTAGAAGACATGACCAATGTTGCGCCTGTCATGGCATCTATGGCGACTGCACATGTCGTGAAAAACAGCGCATTACAGGCCGATCTGGATGACCTGGGTGATTTGCTGATTGAAGAGGAAGAGCCAAGCCAACCGGTACGCAGCTCTAGCTATGCTCAATCTTCTGCTTTTGTTCAGGCACCAATTCAACATCAGGGTATAGAGCAACCAGTATCTCCTACTTCTGCAACTCATGCAGCAGTACGAGAGGCTTTATCTAAAGAAGAATTTGTAGAAGCCTGGCAGGAAACGGCCGGTAAACCACAAGATGAAGACGAGTTTGATTTTGATGCTCCTTTAACCGATGCTTCAGGCCGTCCGATGTCACGTGCCATGCAGGTGGTTGAGCGCCGTAAAGATTTATCGCCGCTTCCAGGGCTAGATTTACTGGATGAAGTCGATCCAAATAAAAAAGTGAATTTTACCGAAGAGCAGCTGGCACGTTTATCTGAATTGCTTGAAATCAAGCTGCAAGAATTCAATGTCAAAGCCAAAGTGGTAGAAGCACAGCCAGGCCCAGTCGTAACACGTTTTGAACTGGATCTGGCACCAGGGGTGAAAGCTTCTAAAGTGACGAATATTTCGCGTGATCTGGCACGTTCGATGTCGATGGCATCGGTGCGTGTGGTTGAAGTCATTCCAGGCAAGCCGTATATCGGGATCGAAGTACCAAACAGTACCCGTGAAATGGTCCGTTTGATCGAACTTTTGACCATTCCAGCCTTTACTGATCCGAATAGTATTCTCTCTATGGCAATGGGTAAGGATATTTCCGGTAATCCTGTGATTGCTGATCTGGG
>NZ_JBAPXX010000004.1:0-17080 GCF_049284435.1 Acinetobacter sp.
GTTTGACAAGACGCTGATCCAGACCAGAGATGTTAAATTGAAGAGCATGCTCTTCAATTTAACGCAAAGCTCGGAAATTGTGTAGATACCTATGCTTTAGGAAAGAGGGGAACTCCATTTATTTAATAATGGAATACTCCCTCCTTTTCCAAAGGAGGGTGGGGTGGATTAATTATTTCAACAAAGGCTTTAAGAACCGTGCGGTATGTGAAACCTTGTTCTTCGCTACTTCTTCAGGTGTCCCTTCAGCAATAATCATACCGCCACCCGAACCACCTTCAGGGCCTAAATCTACCACCCAGTCGGCAGTTTTAATCACGTCCAGATTATGCTCAATCACCACGATGGTATTACCCTTGTCACGGAGCTGATGCAAGATATCTAGCAGCTTGGCAATATCATGGAAATGCAGACCTGTGGTCGGTTCATCCAGAATATACAGGGTTTTACCCGTATCACGTTTGGCCAGCTCGCGTGCCAGTTTGACCCGCTGTGCTTCACCACCGGAAAGAGTGGTCGCAGACTGACCCAGACGGATATAACCTAAGCCCACCTGATTCAGCGTTTCCAGACGACGGTGAATCACCGGAATGGCATCGAAGAAATGCATGGCATCTTCAACGGTCATTTCCAGTACATCTGAAATATTCTTGCCCTTATAGTTCACTTCCAGCGTTTCACGGTTATAACGCTTGCCATGACAGGCATCACATGGCACATACATATCTGGCAGGAAGTGCATCGCCACCTTGATCATGCCATCACCTTCACAGGCTTCACAGCGACCACCTTTCACGTTAAACGAGAAACGACCGGCGGCATAACCGCGTGCCTTGGCTTCCTGTGTCTGTGAAAATAGTTCACGAATCGGGGTAAATAGACCGGTATAAGTCGCTGGATTAGAACGTGGGGTTCGTCCAATCGGACTCTGGTCAATATCCACAACTTTGTCGAGGAATTGCAAACCATCAATCGATTCAAACTTTTCCGAAGTTAAAGTAGTGGCACCATTGAGCTGGGTTGCCGCCAAAGGTAACAAGGTGCGGTTGATCAGGGTAGATTTACCCGAACCGGACACCCCGGTAACACAGGTCATAATACCTAAAGGAATGGTCAGATCGACTTTTTTCAGGTTATGTCCGGATGCCCCCATCAGCTTGATCTGTTCCTCAGGCTTAGGCGGTTGAATCCGTTTTTTCGGCACTTCGATTTTTAATTTGCCGGATAAATATTTTCCGGTCAGCGAGTCAGGATTCGCCAGAATTTCCTCATAAGTCCCTTCGGCAATCACATGGCCGCCATGCACACCCGCACCCGGACCAATATCAATAATATGGTCAGCGGCACGAATCGCATCTTCATCATGCTCGACTACCAACACGGTATTACCCAGATCACGCAGACGAATCAGGGTTTGTAACAAACGGTCGTTATCACGCTGATGCAGACCAATTGACGGTTCATCTAGCACATACATCACGCCCATCAAACCGGCACCGATTTGTGAAGCCAGACGAATTCGCTGTGCTTCACCACCGGATAAAGTTTCGGCAGAACGGGACAGGCTGAGATAGTTTAAACCGACCGAAACCAGAAAGTGCAGACGTTCACGGATTTCCTTAAAAATCTTATCGGCGATTTCACCCCGAGCACCTTCCAGATGAATCCCCTGATAATAGCTTTCAGCATCGCCAATCGACATGCGGGTAATATCGGCAATGGTCTTGTCCAGAATTTTTACATTGCGCGAGATTTCATTCAGACGTGAACCATCACAGGCATCACAGGCTGCATTGGACAAATACTGTGCCAGATCGTCACGCACATAATTGCTTTCAGTTTCGCGGTAACGGCGTTCCAGATGCGGCAAAATCCCTTCAAACGGAATCACCCGATTATGGCGACGGCCACGTTCATCGATATAACTCAGATCAATTTTTTCTTTGCCGGTGCCATACAGAAATTTCTTCTTGGTATCGGCATCCAGTTCATTCCACGGAGTCTCTAGAGAAAAGCCAAAATGCTCGGCGACTTTCTGGATCATGCTGTAATAGTAAGGGCGTTGACGGTCCCAGCCACGAATCGCACCTTGACTGACACTGACTTCAGGATTGGGAATCAGCTTGTCGGCACTAAAATGGCTGCGGGTCCCCAGACCGTCACAGACCGGACAGGCGCCAAAAGGGTTGTTGAACGAAAATAAACGCGGTTCCAGTTCAGCCACAGCGCGGTCACATTCCGGGCAGGAGTGCTTGGCTGAAAACACGCGATCGTTATGCTCGCCCTTCATCCAGGTCAGAATGGCAATATCACCACCAAGACGCAGCGCGGTTTCAAAACTTTCTGCAATACGGTTGCCCAGATCATCACGCACTTTAAAGCGGTCAACCACTACTTCAATGGTATGTTTTTTCTTTTTGTCCAGTTCTGGTGGCGGATCAATTTCCATAATCTCGCCATCGACGCGGGCGCGGACAAAACCCTGGCTTTGTAGCTGTTCAAATAGCGCCGTATATTCACCTTTACGTTCACGCACCACCGGTGCTAACAGTAAAAGAGCAGTGCCTTCTTCTAATGCTTTGACCGCATCCACCATTTCAGTGACCGTTTGTGCCACCATCGGCAGGTTATGTTCAGGGCAGAATGGTGTACCGACACGTGCATAGAGCAGGCGTAAATAGTCGTAAATTTCAGTAATGGTACCCACGGTCGAACGCGGGTTATGACTGGTCGATTTCTGCTCGATGGCAATCGCTGGACTCAGGCCCTCGATTGAATCGACTTCCGGCTTTTCCATTTGGGAGAGGAACTGGCGGGCATAGGCAGACAACGATTCCACATAACGGCGCTGACCTTCGGCATATAAGGTGTCAAAGGCAAGCGAGGACTTACCTGAACCAGACAGTCCCGTAATCACCACAAACTTGTCGCGTGGTATATCAAGGTTCACATTTTTCAGGTTATGGGTACGTGCGCCTCGAATACGGATGTGGCTTTGGCTCATGCAAGGATCCTAGAATATTCATCAAAAACCCTTATATGATACCGGATGAAAAATGTTCAAGTGCAAAAAAAAGTATTTTAAACGTCAAGTTATGTCGGTGATTGGTCAATTCATCACAACATGAAGAAACACAGCAGTTGATTGTCTAAATATTCATAATGACTGTAGGTCAGGTAAATACCTAACAGGCCGCTGCATAGCGGCGTTCAAAGATAGATTCAATCTCTTCAAAGCAGCGGTCACGTGGCACATCATGATGCAGACGCGCATAAAAATTCACTTCATTTTCCAGAATGTGAAGAAAGTCCTCATAGTCTTTTTGGAAAAAATCCAGGTCAAGCAAATCGTTACGGCGTGCCTGATGACAGCGATACTTTTCAATAAATTTCAGCAGGTGTTTCTGGATATGCGTGTTGGTATGGTAAATCAGATAAGTCGCTGCTGAACCACAATCTAGACAGCCTTGTTCCAGATAGATTACTTCATTGTTGAACCAGCAACATTGCAGCGTAAAAAAGGCGCGGATTGCCTCGGTGCCTAAAGTGTCCATATCGTCTGCCTCTTTCCGGGATTTATTTTATTAATTGATAATTATTCTCAATTATTGTGCGGCAATTTTGGGCTTATATCTAGGTCTAGCGTACCAGCCCGTTCTATCCTTGTTTTTTCAGACTAAGCCGTTTTTATGATCGGTTTATGACAGCAGAAATTTTTTTGAACGGCTATAACCAAAAAGCCCTGTCTTAAACAGGGCTTTTTTTATTCGTTTTATTCATCCAGACCAGGCCACTGGCGTTGCTCAAAGGCACTGTCCCAGAACAACCATTCCAGACGGGCAGCATGCGTATAAGCTGCATGCATTTTTTCTAGTGTATCGGCATCGACACGCGCCGCAACACGATCAACGGTCGCAATCACATTCCGCACCGCAGTGTGGAATTCTTCTCCTGAATAGGTGTCCACCCAAGCCTGATACGGATTATTCGGCGCAGAGTTGTCGACAATATCTTTGCCAACTTCGGCATAAATCCAGAAACAAGGCAGCAATGAGGCCAGTACTACTGGGTAGCTTTCTGACCAGGCGGTCGAAGTCAGATAAGAAGTATAGTGATGACACGCCAGAGTCAGCGGGGTATTTTCAAACTGCTCTTTGCTAATGCCAAAATCCTGCATAAAGCCATCATGCAGGCTACGTTCCACTACAATCGCAATTTTGGCTGCCTCGGCAAACTGGATCACATCGTCCGCTTCAAAAGCTTTGGCGGCACACACGGCCAGTGCACGGCCATAGGCCAGTAAATAATGCGCATCCTGAATTACATAGTGACTAAAGGCTTCACGGCTTAAAGTACCTTGCGCCAGTTGCTGATTAAAGGGCAGGGCCAGGGTCTTTTGATAAAGTCCGAGATTACGTTGCCATACCTCTTGTGAAAAACTCATGCTGAAAATCCTTCGCAGTTCAAGTTAAACCATGCGGCACTATAGCAAAGATCGGGCTGTTTAAAAGATCGGCAAATTTTAAAAACAGAAAATAAGATAAAACATCTCAGGAAGTGCTTTGGTTTATGCGCTAAAAGTTTCATAATTAGCTTAACTTTTCCTATTCGTATTGCTGCTCTCTCGCAGCCATACATTTATTTAATTTATCCAAGGTCGTTGTGTATGTTGAAACATTTTGGTTTCTCGATTGCATTTTCGATCGTGTGTCTTGGTTTGTCTGCATATTGGGGTTATACCCATGGTCCTGAAGCAGGCCTGCAAACCATGTTCACAGCGCTGACCATTACCGCTATCTTAGCGATTATGGAAGTGTCGTTGTCTTTTGATAACGCGGTTGTCAATGCCTCAGTCCTACGGGGGTGGGATCATTTCTGGAAAATGCTGTTCCTGACAGTTGGTATTCTGATTGCAGTCTTCGGGATGCGTTTGATCTTCCCGGTGGTCATTGTTGCAGTGACTGCAGACCTGGGCTTTATGGAAGTGGTACGTCTGGCCCTGAATGATCCGAAAGAATATTCAGCGCGTTTAATGGCACATCATCCTGAAATTGCTGCTTTTGGTGGTGCTTTCCTGTTGATGGTATTCCTGAACTTCTTCCTGGATGAAGAAAAAGACACGCACTGGTTCAGACGGGTGGAACGCCGTCTATCCAATCTGGCCAATGTGCCGGCGATGTCGGTGTTTATCGCACTGGTAGCCTTGTTAATCATGGCAGCCAATGTCGATGAAGCCAAACGTCTGGCAGTGACTATGGCGGGGATCTGGGGCATCGTGATTTATATCGGTGTGCAGGTTCTGAGCCATATGCTCGGTGGTGAACCGGAAGTCGATGAAGAAGGCAATGCGATTCGTCATGATGAAAATGGTGTACCGACGGGTGTAGTGAAAGCGGGTATTGGTGGTTTCCTCTATCTAGAAGTTCTGGATGCCTCGTTCAGTTTTGATGGCGTAATCGGTGCCTTTGCGATTACCTCAGACGTGGTCATCATCATGCTCGGTCTGGCAATTGGTGCGATCTTTGTCCGTTCAATGACGATTTATCTGGTTGAGCAGGGCACATTGGATGCCTATATCTACCTGGAACATGGTGCGCATTATGCCATCGGTGCACTGGCTTTTATCATGATTGCCAGCGGAACCGGTCTGCATGTGCCAGAAGTGGTAACCGGTCTGATCGGTGTGGCCTTTATTGTCTGGGCAGTATTTGCCTCGATTCAATACAAAAAACGTCAGGCCATCTTGGAAAAATAAAGCGCTGTACCTGATTGAAAAGCGTAGCTCCGGCTGCGCTTTTTCATTTTTAGATCGGCATCATATTTATTTCAAATAAAATTCCTGTCTTCTTCCTGAGCTGAATGTCCTATAATCTGGGCTCCAGATTAATTAACCCAATCGCCATAACTTATGATGAATGCTTTAGAACGTCGTTCAACCTTTGCCCTGAGCAGTATTTTTGCACTGCGCATGCTGGGGTTGTTTATGATTATCCCGGTATTTTCTGTGGCAGGACAGGCCTATGAACATGCAACGCCTGCACTGATCGGTTTGGCGGTCGGGGTCTATGGTTTGACTCAGGCCTTATTACAGATTCCATTCAGCCTGATTGCCGACCGTTATAGCCGTAAGCCGCTGGTGGTTTTAGGGCTGCTGCTATTTGCTTTTGGTGGTGCGATTGCAGCCATGTCCGACACCATTTATGGCGTGATTATCGGTCGTGCCATTGCCGGAGGCGGTGCCGTATCTGCGGTCGTGATGGCTTTGCTGGCCGATGTCACCCGTGAAGAAAACCGCATGAAAGCCATGGCCATGATGGGCATGAGTATCGGGCTGTCTTTTGTGGTGGCTTTTAGCCTCGGGCCTTGGCTGACGGGTCTGGTGGGTATCTCGGGATTGTTCTGGGTGACTACCATTATGGGACTGGCCGCGATTGCCATGCTGTTGATGGTGCCCAAAGTGACGCGACATCATAAAAACTTTCAGCAGGGCTATCTGCAACAGCTAAAACAGGTGCTGAAAATTGCCGATCTGAATCGTCTGCATGTATCGGTGTTTACCCTGCATTTACTGCTCACCGCCATGTTTATCTATGTACCTTCGCAGCTGATCGAATTTGCAGATCTTCCATTGGCTAGTCATGGCTGGGTATATTTGCCGCTGTTGGTACTAAGCCTGTTTTTTGCTTTTCCAAGTATTATCCTGGCAGAAAAATATCACAAAATGCGCGCGATTTTTCTGGTGGCCATTACCGGTATTATTCTGGGTCTAATGGTGATGGCATTTGGGTTTGAATCCAAATATGTCTTGCTGATCGGTCTGGGTATGTTCTTTATTGCCTTTAATGTCATGGAAGCCTTGTTGCCGTCCTGGTTATCGAAAGCGGCACCGATCCAGTCCAAAGCGACGGCAATGGGCGTGAATGCCAGTAGCCAGTTTTTAGGGGCATTCTTTGGCGGTATGATTGGCGGACAATTGTTGCTGCTGAATAATACCTCGATGGGCTGGAGTATCCTGACAGGGATCGCGATGGTCTGGCTGCTGATGAGTTTGGGTCTGGCACAGCCACGCTATCTGTCATCGCTGGTACTGCGATTGCCGGAAAGTAGACAAACTGACGAATGGACTTCTCAGCTTTTGGCGATTCGTGGTATTGAAGAGGTCGTGGTGATGTCTGAACAGCAAGTTGCCTATGTAAAAGTCGATAAACAGCAGATTGATGATGCTTCGCGACAACAATTAACGCACTTGTTGGGTAAAGAGGTAGCCATTTAAGCATAACTCTTATAAAGTAAAATACAGAAATATATAGGAAGTAAACGGCAAATGCGTGGTGTAAATAAAGTTATTTTAGTGGGTACTTTGGGTAAAGATCCGGAAACCAAAACTTTTGCAAATGGTGGCTCTCTCACTCAATTCTCGATCGCAACCAGCGATTCGTGGACAGATAAAAGTACCGGTGAACGTAAAGAACAAACGGAATGGCACCGTATCGTGTTGCATAACCGTTTAGGTGAAATTGCTCAGCAATATCTTCGTAAAGGTTCAAAAGTATATATTGAAGGTTCATTGCGTACTCGTCAGTGGACTGACCAGAATGGTCAGGAACGCTATACGACGGAAATTCGTGGTGAGCAAATGCAGATGCTAGACTCTAGCCGTCCTCAAAATGATCAGGGCGAGAGCAGCTTTAACCAGCCACGTTTTAATAACAATAATCAGGCGAACAACAACCAGGGCGGTTATGGCAATAACCCGCAATCGGGTTATGGTTCAGCACCACAGCAAGGCGGTTTTAACAACAATCAGGGCGGCGGTTATGGCAACAATAACCCGAGTGGTTTTGCGCCGAAATCTGCACCTGCTCCCACAGCAGCGCCTGCAGCAGATCTAGATGATGATCTTCCATTTTGATTTATCAGAACGGTAAATCCTCATTAAA
Source organism: Acinetobacter sp. (assembly GCF_049284435.1). GTDB lineage: Bacteria > Pseudomonadota > Gammaproteobacteria > Pseudomonadales > Moraxellaceae > Acinetobacter. The sequence goes on from NZ_JBAPXX010000004.1 coordinate 7,941, forward strand.
ACCCACCTGAATACGGTGGGTTTTTTATGTCTTGAATATTGGTATTGAGTTTGTATAAAGCCCAACTTATTAGAAGAATCATAAGTCTTAAAACATCGTATTGCTTTTGATCAGGGCAACTCTGTATCGAGAAAATAAATGAGATGAACAATACTAAGAGAAATTTATGATCTAAAAAAGCGATCATTTTTATAAAAACTTGCGGTTTTACCTATTTTGAAATTTTTCGTATTCTAGCTTCACAAGATAAGCAATCCCAGAAATAAGCCAGAGGAAATATCTCATGAGTTTAATCAATACTGAAATCAAACCATTCAATGCAACTGCTTACCACAATGGTCAGTTCATCGAAGTTTCTGAGCAAGACCTAAAAGGTAAATGGTCAGTGATGTTTTTCTATCCTGCAGATTTCACCTTTGTTTGTCCAACTGAATTAGGCGATCTTGCTGATCAGTATGCCGAATTCCAGAAAATGGGTGTAGAAATCTATGGCGTGTCTACCGATACCCATTTCACCCATAAAGCTTGGCATGATACCTCTGACGTGATTGGTAAAATCCAGTATCCATTGATTGGTGATCCAACCTGGACATTGTCTAAAAACTTCGAAGTACTCATTGAAGCTGAAGGTCTGGCAGATCGTGGTACTTTCGTGATTGATCCAGAAGGTAAAATCCAGATCATTGAAATCAACGCGGGGGGTATCGGCCGTGATGCACAAGAGCTTCTTCGTAAAGTGAAAGCTGCACAATATGTACATGCGCACCCAGGTGAAGTTTGTCCGGCAAAATGGAAAGAAGGTGAGGCAACGCTAGCGCCATCAATCGACCTGGTTGGTAAAATCTAATTCATACTTGCTTCTTTGAAGCAAAAAATCCAGCACAAGTTGCTGGATTTTTTATTTTTGAAACCAGATACCCGTAAATACCAAACAACAACATCAGGCCGTTTGATTCTGATTTGAGAACAAAACGAGGATTGAGGAATTGCACTCTATGCTTTTTAAGCGGCTTATTTAGAGGCAATAAAGTAAGCTCAATACCACGCTACATGATCATCTACGCCTGAAAACAAAGAAGCCTCTGCTTTCGCAGAGGCTTTTATTTTATAAGGCGCTGTAGTTTCTTGTCGTTTTAAACAATTTTCGCATAAACGCATCTGAATGGAACCGGATGAATTTATGGTTTTCTTATGCTGCGAATCATAGGTATTAAAAAAGTATTTGTCAACCAAGGATTATAAATCTGGTTAATTAAATTATTTGTTTTTAAAGTAAATTTTTAAATTTTTAGATAAAAATATGAATAAAATCTTGGATTTGATAAAATTTAAACTAGTGTGAAAAAATGAAGAAAAAGCAGGTGAAATTGAACAAAAAGGCCTTTACGAAAAACATATATTCTGGAAGATTTTAATAACCTGTTTGATTGGCGCATGGTACATAATTTCTGTAGTTTTTCAATGACGGATGATCAGTTTGGATATCGCAGTAATTGGTAGTGGCATGGCCGGACTGGCTACAGCCAGAATTCTCCAGGACGCAGGGCATCACATCACGATTTTTGAAGCACTTCCAGGTCGCGGCATGGACAGTCATAGCCTTGAATTTGAAGGGGGCCTGATTGACGCACCTTTACGTGTGATGAACCCCTATCTGTGGAAAAACACCCTGAGTCTGGCCACGCATCTGGGCATTAAAACCTATCCGGTACGGACCTATATGGCCTGCAGCTGGTTATTTGAAGATAAAACTGAAACCTGGCTGACCACATCACGTAGCCGCATTGGCAATATCCCGATTATCAATAACCGTAAAGGCTTGCAGCAGTATGGCTGGCGTCTGGTCAAAGGCCTGTTGCAGTTAAAAGTTGCATTAACCAAATTCTTTAAATCGAAAAATCAGGACATCAGCCTGGCAGAATTTATCAATCGTAACGAGATTGAAGAAGTATTCTGGCATGGTGCGGTGATGCCGGTGCTATATACCATCTGTACCTGCAATCCGAAAACCATTGGTGAATGGCCAGCTAAACCGTTGTTAATTTTCCTGCGTCAATTAACCGATGGCGATGCTCTATTGCGTCTGCAAGGCGGTACACCGGCGTTGGTCGACAAGCTGATTGAAGGCATTCATATTGAAGACGGTTCAGCAATTACACTGGTACAAGAGCAGGGTGATCAGGTCAAAGTTGAAAATGCGGCCGGTTATTCAAAACTGTTTGACCGGGTGATTGTCGCGACACCGACCACCAAAATTGAGGAGTTCCTGGATCCGGTACAGTTTGCCAGTGAAATTGAATTATTGAAGAAATTCAAATTCGAACAGGGCGAACTGGTCATTCATACCGATGCCAGCGTAATGCCACCAAAACGTAAAGACTGGGCCGTACTCAGCTATATGATGGACCGTAAATTTACCCGTCAGCAATTTACCGTGTGGCTTAACTCGATTGAACCTTCTCTGGTCGGCAAGTCGGCCGTGTTTCAGACCTGGCGTCCAGTGACCGACATTGATCCGAAAAAAGTGATCAAATCGGTGATGCTGACGCGTGCAGTCGTCGATGCCAATACCGTGGCACTGAATAAAGAATTGCAGCAACGTCATCTGGAAGCCAACCGTAAGGTCTTCTTCTGTGGCTCATGGTCATGTGACGGTTTGCCAATTCTGGAATCGGCAGTGACTTCAGCGATGAAGATTGCGGAAATTTTTGGTGCACCTTTACCATTTCAGGGTTTAAAACCTGTGGTCGAGGTTGCGCCGCAACTGGGTTATTAATCCATGCAATGGCTTCAGGCAATTCGTCAGCGTCTTCCCCAGCACAAGTATGCGATTGATGCCGCTGCGTTGGGCGATCACGCGCCGTTGCCCTGGAGCAATTTGGGGTATTGGCAGGCCGGTCAGCAGGATTATGCAGCTGCCTGTCGTATGCTGGCCGATCACCTTGCGCAATCTGTAAATTTAAATTCAAAAGTTAAACTGCTGGATTTAGGCTGCGGTCAGGGCGCCAGTTTGCTGTACTGGCAGCAACATTATCAGGTGCAATATCTGGTTGGTGTCGAGCTGCAGGCTGCTTGTGTGGTCAATATTCAGCAACATCTGCCAGAACTGAATGCCATTTATCAGGCATCATTTTTGCGTTTAAAAGAATTACCGTTTTCCCAGCGTTTTGATGTAGTGCTATGCCTGGATGCGGCTTATCACAGTCCTGTACCTTTATTCTTGGAGCAGGTCTGCAGTGTTTTAAATTCAAATGCGCGGATTGGTTTTCATCATCTGGTTTTGTCCAAGCGCTGGGAAACTTTAAATGCATTACAACGGCGTAAATATCAGTTTTTATTGAAATCTACCGATGTGAATTTAAAAGATCTCATGTCTGTCGGGGCGCTGTATGCCTGTCTGGATCGTTTTGAATTTAAAAATATTCAGATTCAGGATTTGTCCGAGCCGGTATTTTCCGGCTTTGCTGATTACGTGCAAAAAACTTTGAATTCAAAAGCATCAGATGATCAGGCTCAAGGCTCAAAACTGGATCATTTTAAAATTCAGATGACAGCGAAACTATGCCGAAAATTATATCAGGAAGGGATTGTGAGATATGTGCAAGTGACGGCACAATCGAAGCACTAGAAAGTGTAAGAAGACTCAGCTGAAAATACCAAAACCCAGAAACATCAAAGCCTCACTAAAAAGCGAGGCTAAGATATGGTGCCGGCACACGGATTCGAACTGTGGACCTACTGATTACAAGTCAGTTGCTCTACCAACTGAGCTATGCCGGCATCGTGGAGTGCATTTTACAGATTTTTTTTGGCCGCGCAAGCCAAAAAATAACCGTTCAATCAGTTTCGGCAGGATTTGTTTATTTTGACTGGATGGATGAAAAGTTCTGTTTTTGGCTATGCGCAAAGAAATTGCCCATATGTGAAGATATGGGCGAGGGTGAAAGCATAGGATTTGCTATGGATATGAGTCGATTATAAGGTTTATCTGTTTTTCAGGATGCGATCTAATTCTTGTGCACATTCCTCTAAAGTAAAGGCCATATCAAAATGCATTTGAGGTTTGAGTTCTTGAGCGAGGCTTCTCCACTGTTCGATGAGTCTCAAGGCTTTTTGAATTTTATGTTTATTGATGTCCTTGGCAATGGTCGGGGTATAACCGCCACGTTTTGCATTTTTAATCTGTTTGGCATAGTTTGCGCTGTTATTCATGTTCGCTCTCCGAATAGCAGTGTATCTATTTTTAACTTCAAATTTGAATAGCTAGGTCTCGGTTCACTAAGTTATTTCATTTTACCCTGTTGTTTTTATTCTCCTTTTAGGTGATTTATGAGCAACATAACATAGCTTTGATGACAATAAAATTAAGCTATTTCTGTGCCAGTTTTTTGTTTGAACACATAAATAAAAACCTGAAATGAATGGCGTACAGAAACTGCACAATTCATCAGTTTTCTGGCTGATGAAAAATTAAAATTTTAAAAATAAGATTAAGTTCAAGCGTTGAGCTGCAACAGGTTTTTATAAACGATGATGTATATCAATTCAATGCTCTGATTAAAGTGATGTATAACAATATTTTATAAAATAGGCAGATGATTTTTTTGCTAGCTAGATAATTGGATAAAATTAAATATAAAAAAACCCGAATCATGTGATTCGGGTTTTTAAATTCTGGCGGTGAGAGAGGAAGTCATAACCATGCTATAAATTACTGAAAAATATAAATATAAATTATGATAAATTCAAATATACCGACAAATATACCGACAAGTGAAAAAGTTAGATTATTGGTACACGTATCGTAAATGAGATTCCTTTTTTCTCGATTTTGGTGTTTTTAGAATATAGACCTGATTGTTTAGCTAAAAATAATATAATGAATGTTTAGGTTATGTGGAATAAGTATTGGAATTTAAATTTTAAGAATAATCCGTAAGGCTTCTATCTTAAGTATGGAATTCACATTCCGATAGGATAAAGCTCAATCATTTAATTGTTTGAGCCTTATTTTTTTGCAGTATATCGGTTAACCCGTTATATAGTCTGGTTGACCTATACCTTTGCTTAGTAAAGTTATTTCAGATTGAATCATCCTATCGGCCAGTTTTTTTCTCATTATTTCATTACCCTGAACATATAAGAACTGTAATGCGAATGTTTCATACATACCTTTTATTGTGAGCAATGAATCTTCAATATCCTCAAAAGCAAAGACTACATTTTCAAGATTATTTGCCTTGTAAAGGGCTGTTATGATTTCACCTCTACCATGTGTAAATTTTGAATATTTTTCGTATAAAGTCATACCTTGCTTTGTATATTGCTTGAAATGTTTTTGAAAATCTCCATTTTCCGTATGCTCATAATTATCTAATGCTGTACTCATTTTAAAAAAACTCGAAAAATCGTCTTTTTGGTTTAACAATTTAATAACATCGCTTCCTTTTGGTTTTTCAATAAATTCTAAATAAAAACATCTTACATAGAGTTCCAGCATTGTTCTTGCGATTACAATTGATGAATTAAATTCATCATTTTTTATAAGAAGTTTAAAAGAATCAAAATGACTCTTGAATAAGCCAAAGTAAGCTACATTTATACGTTGATATTGATCATCCATGTCTATTTTTAAATTTTTATAGATCAAGGTAATTTCAGTATTGATTTTTTCTAATTCTCTGACTATAAAACCAATTCGTTTTTTACCGTCTTTATTCAAACGTATTTTCATCATGGAGCCCTTGCTTTAAAAGGTATATAAAAAGCCAAGAAGACTATAGCAATCATGCAATAACCCTCTTAAATATTGACTTTGACATCGTAATTTGAAGCCCTATATATTTCAACAAGTTACTTTTTAATACTTCGTCTATGAGTTCGTGTAAGGGGAGCTTGAGTGGCATTTATAATTTGGACTATTTCACGGACTATATTTTTTTCTGCATAAAGGCTTTTTAATAGTTCTTCAATAATCTGGAATGAATCAAACAATTCGTCAAAGCTAATGATATCTTCTTCATGGCTACCTGCATTACCAATGTATTTAATGGCCAGCATTAGATCCTTATGCTCGTAAAGTCCATTTTCTTGATCTGTTATATTTTTTATTCTTTGATCTAGACTAATAAAACCACCTTTTGAATTTTTTGAAGAAGCTCCAAACTCTGTAGCCAATATTTCAACAGCTATTCTGATTTTGTTGGCAGCTGCACTCGGTGAATTTGGTGTTAGGCTAAAAGCATCAATAATAGTGGCTCTAATATCTTCTGGAGTCTTTTCAGGGATATCAAAAAAACTTAAGGTTGGATAAAAATATTTAGGAAAAAATATATCCCTATATTCACTTTCACATGGCCCAGGATAACCATCATCATCCAAACAATAATCAGTATATTCCTCTATTACCGATCCTGATCCAGAAGTTACAACAATTTCACCACACTTTTGGTTTACGCATTTAAACGTTCCCGTGTAGGTGTATTTCACCCATTCAGCTTCAAAAACATCAATATGCGTTCTTTCCAAAACACTAGAAATTTGTTCTTTTTGAAGCCATGTAGTTTGATCCAAACTTAAGGTGGGCTTATTACATTCTGGACAATTAAAAGGAATATAATCCTCTTTATGAAAAGATTTTAAGAATTTTTTGTAGCTTTCCATCATGGTCTGGTTCTATCCGTGTGGTGGTTGAAATAGTCGATCGTCATCATGTACAGGAACTCTTATTTATGTAAAGACCATGCATGGTTAATAAATCATCTTTTTTAAAGAAAATAAGAGAAATTGTCATTTTAAAATCAAAGGTAAGCTCTTATGCTTTCCGCATAAAAATACATTTTTGATTGGATAATGATCTACTACACCACAACGAAAACAGATTGCCTTTTAAGCCTAATGCAGTGCATTTCTAACGGCAGTGCAAAGTTTTGGTTTTCTGATTCTATGAGTTTTTCAAAATTCCACACTGTTATTCCAAAGTTGATCTTGGAGTATGGCCTCGATCTGGATGAATCTGTACGAAAGAAAAAATCAGACTATGGAGAACCAGTTTGGAGTCTAGTCATTAATTATGATCCAGCTAAAAATGATGTATTTCAATTTTGGTTATTTACAACAGGTTATAGAGAAGCGAGAAGAAGTAAACTGACGCTAAAAGAAATACTCGCTAAGAATTCGAGCATGGTACAGAAGCAAAAGCTCAATAGTATTTTGACTGTCAAAAAAGAGAAGCTTCTACGCTATGGAGATTATGTACTGGGACAATATTTAGAGTTCAGTGACCTTAAGCCTCAATTTTCTAAAATTTATTATCATCCTGAGCAATTTGGAGTAGTGTTTAATACCAAGGTGATTCGAACAAAAACGATTGATAGTAATAAGAATTCAAATTACCGAATTTTTAAACCTTTCGATAACTTTGAGTTGAAGCGTTTTGCCAGTATCAATAAAAATTTTGGCTTTGCTTTTCTGGAAAATGAACATACCCGCTGGAATCAGGCCTCTGTGAGCCTATTTTTACGAAATCGATTTGGTATTAAATTTCGTGAGGATGTCAGTTATAACGATCGATTAAAGGAACTTAGCAGGGCATTACGTGGGGTTCGTAAAAAGCATTTGGAGTTTTTCCAGCGTTATTCCCAGAAGAAAATCCGCTTCACCTGGTATCTATCCAAAGATTTTATAGAGTCGGCTGAAAGGGAGTTAAATAAAAAAATTGATTTAATCTCTACTGGTAAAGCAGATCGATTAAAAGAAGCTACATATCGATTAAGTGCACACGGTAATTTTCATGGCACCAGGCATCAAATTGGAAAGTTACAGGCCAAGACCAGATCAAAATTAAATAGTAGAGATCCAAACCATAAGAAACTGAATCAAATGTATTTCCCTCAAAATCTCCACTATGTACGGTTTACTGCTAAAAAGGCTCAAAACATGAAAGAGTTTGAATTGGCATGCCAAAATGCGGACAGGATTTATTTGAATAAACAGGGTGGGCAGAATTCTAAAGACCAACGATTGAGACGGGATAAAAAGAAACTCAAATTTATTGCTTCTTAAATTTCTACTTCAATTGTTAAGAACGAATATATAGCTTGAATAGCATCCTGATCTAATCAAGCTATTGGAATTTTATTGATCTAATACGACATCAGCCAATTGATGAGCAATCTCTTCGATAGTGCTAACAGAAGTATTCAAGGCAATTTTATCCGCAAGATTTGGACTATAGTTCATCACATCGGTTTTGGTGATCTTATGCCAAATTGGCAATATCATCTTATGACCATTCATTTCTCTGGCCACTAATGCATCTAATTCATAGTTGGTCCATTCTTTCTTTATGAAATCTGCTGACAGAACTACAGTTCCATATCGTGAATTCCTTAGACCACTATCAATTTTCCGACGCAGGCTATCTCCAACTTTCATAGAAAATTCATCATACCAAACCTTTAAACCTAACCCTTGTAATGTCTCGGCTAGAGGTCGTACAAAGTCATCTTTATCTTCTGAGGCATGTGAGATGAATAAATCATATTCAGGTTCTGGTGTGACATCTAGATAAGGGGATGCAGTGGCACCAGTGATATGTTGGGTGGACGCTTTAATACTTTCAATTTCACGTTTCAGTTTTTTTTGATGTTCAATATCTTCTTTTTGTTGCTTCTTTGCTAGAGCATCTAATTTTTTGCGTTCTAATGCTTCAGCTTTTGCCAAGTTCTGGTTTTCTTTTAATAACTTGTTTTGGATATCGGTTTTCTTTTTTTGGAGGTCTGAAAGTTTTTTCTGGATCTGTGCATTTTCCTGTTCTTTTCTACTAATTTCAGAAAACTTGGATTTTAGTGTGCCAGCTGTAGTGGTCTTAGTGATAGATGTTTGAAGTTGAATAATCTTGGCTGTGACATCACTTACTTTCTTTTGCTCTAAACTCATTCTGTGAGTTACATCAGCTAGATCTTTATTAAGTCTTGAAATAGTTGAGGATATGGACTGAATGGACATTGTAACCTGATTCTAAAATATAAAGATCAAGATTATTGGTTGATCATATTAAATACAAGTCAGGGGGTAATAATGTTCATAAAGAAAAACTATCTGTCTGTAGATCATTTTGGTATCAGCTATTTAATTTG
>NZ_JBAPXX010000005.1:0-22231 GCF_049284435.1 Acinetobacter sp.
AGTCCCTATCGTCTAGAGGCCTAGGACATCGCCCTTTCACGGCGGTAACCGGGGTTCGAATCCCCGTAGGGACGCCATTACTTCAAGCGAGAAGTAAAGGTTTTAAAATTTATCTTCTGTACTGTCCCTATCGTCTAGAGGCCTAGGACATCGCCCTTTCACGGCGGTAACCGGGGTTCGAATCCCCGTAGGGACGCCATATTCGAGATGGCAACATCTCAACAAAAAGCCCGAGCATTGCGACTCGGGCTTTTTTATCTTTCAAATTTTATTTCTCGAATCTTTAAACCTTGTTTTTATCATTCGTTCAAATCTAGCTCTCTTTCTGGGGGCTGCCATCCCATTCTTAATTTTACAATTTGTATTGTTTTAACATTTCTATGCATAGAAATATCCGTTCATTTTCATTTAAAGCAATACACCAATAAATTAGAACAAAAATTCAACACCCTGCTTTTAGAGGGCACGTTAAGGTAAATCAAGAGAAATCTGCAAGGATCAGATTATGTTCGTCAGCACAGAGCTAAGTTTACCTTTATCGCCAAATAAAAATCATAATTATCAAATTAAAAGCTTTAAGGATTGGGTCGACTTTTTTCAAGATACTGAAATTTCGACATATACCAAAACCGAACAAGCCGAATCTTATTTGAGCGATCTGATTAAAAAATTAAATATTGATACTCTCGGATGGCTGGATCAGCCTGCACAGGTTGAACAGTATCTTCTAGAACAACATCATCAAGTCTGTGCGACTTTCCAGGCCTATGTCAATCGCCGGAAACAGCACCAAGCCCGGGAATATTTTTCGACTGTTTCCCATGCTTTCGAATTCTTGGCGAAAGTTGCACTGGTTAAACTGGTCGATGGTGCCTGGTTATATTCGACCGTGCAAAACTACAATCAGCCCGAGCTAAAAGATTTAATTTACATCTATCTCGAAGAGCTTGGCTTAGGGCATCCACATGCCAATCATGTCACCATGTATCAGGATCTATTGAGTCATTATGAGCTGAACAGTTATGCCGAGCATTTGGATGACAGTTACTACGAACAGGCTGCCGTACAGCTAGCACTGGCCTATGCCCCGGCCAAATACCTACCTTTGGTCATTGGCTTTAATCTTGGTTATGAACAGTTACCGCTGCATCTTTTAATCACCAATTATGAACTGGCTGAACTGGGCATTGATCCACATTATTTCAATGTACACATTACCATTGATAATGCTCACAATGGTCATGCGCAGAAATCCCTGCAAGCGTTTATACAGTATTTTAACCATACAGAAAATCCGCAGACTTATCTGGAGCTGATTAAAAAAGGCTATGTACTGAATGACATTGGCAAAAGTTCCTCCCAGATCATCAAGGAACTGGATATTGAGCAGATGGCTTTAAAAGTGTTCCAGAACAAGGCCCTGATTGGCCAATATATTCATAATCAGAAATGCCAGTTTAGTGGTAAGACCATCAATGAGTGGTTATCCAACCCGGCTCAAATTGCTAATTTCCTGAACGTAATGATTGAAAAAGGCTGGATTGTGAAAGATGCGCCCGTGGAACAAAGCCGCTTCTGGAAAATGATAGATCATCCGGAAGGTAAAATGTTTGGTGTCTTTAATGCGACCGAAAAACAGATTATTAAAGACTGGATTCAGGGTTCAGACTTCGCAACTCGCCTGTCGTCACGTAGTGCAACCCCTTCACAGGCAAAAATTGAACCTGCAATGAGCCGTATGGACCAGCAGCGCTTGAATCAGTTGAAAAGTCGCTTCATGCGCTGTGAAGGTGCTGAACAGAAAATTGATTTACTGGTTCCTTATACTGCGCCGCATATGCATCACACCGAAATAGGCTTATGGGCGACTCGTCAGTTGAGCCAGTTATTATTTCCTTTCCAGACCCAGGCGATGCATTATTCCTAAAGCACTCCTAAGTGCCAGAAATTAAAAAACTGGACATTTGCAGTGTCCGATTTTTTTAATAACAATTAAGCCGATTTTCGCGAGTTTAATTGTCCTTTGATCACCGCTTTGACATTGCCTTTCAGATACTGCAAAAAGACTTTTAGGGGCGACAACTTTGGATTAGGCTGCCTGCCTTTGGCAATTTCCTTAAACTGAGCGGCATACCAGATGATTTCCATAATCGCCATCTTGTCGACCATTGGAATACCGGTTTTAATTTTCTCAACCGTATAACGTACATCCTGCCCTGCAACCAGACGATTGCCCAAGTCAGGTTCTACCGCAAAGGGACGTGCGATCCCGACAAAATCACAGGCACCACTGTCGAGCGCGGCATTCATGCCTTCAACTGTTCGGAATCCACCTGTGACCATGATATGGCAATTGACTTCCTGACGGATTTTTTCGGCAAAATCGAGGAAATAGGCTTCACGGGCAATGGTCGAGGCCTTGCGCTTGTCTGCTTTCACGCCGGCCATCGCAGGTGCTTCATAGCTACCACCTGACACTTCAATGATATCAATGCCTGCAACATCCATCGCCTTAAAGACATAAATGACATCTTCTTCGCTAATACCGCCGCGCTGGAAATCAGCTGAATTCAGCTTAACCGAAATAATAAAATTTTCCGAAGTCGCAGCACGAACAGCCTGATAGGTTTGCAGCAAGAAACGGGTACGATTCTCAATACTACCACCCCATTGATCCTGCCGCTTATTGGTCAGCGGTGACAGAAACTGGCTAATCAGATAACCATGTGCCCCATGCAACTGCACCCCCTCAAATCCTGCTTTTTCACAGATAGCAGCCGAAGTGGCAAAGCGCTGGATAATATCCAGGATTTCATCTTCACGCAGTTCCCGTGGGGTTCCGAAGCTCATTGCCAAAGCCGGACTAAAGGGTACTGCGGACGGTGCAACCGTTTCTTTATTCAGGCCTTTGGGACACTGGCGGCCCGGATGCGACAACTGGACCAGTTGTACCATGCCATGCTGTTTGCCTACGTCGGCCCAGACTTTGAGCTGCGCCAGATCGCGTTCTGTTTCTACCACTACGACGCCCGGTTCATTCTTGGCACGATAATCCACCATGACATTACCCGTAATAGCACAACCCAAGCCACCTTCGGCCCATGCTTCATACAACTTGAAATGCGCCTGATTGGGCTGGCCGGCATCATTGGCCAGTGCTTCACTCATGGCACCTTTAATGATGCGGTTTTTAAAAGTGATATTGCGAATTTGAATGGAATCGGCCAATTGAGTCATGATCTGTCCTGATACGTTACTTTTATTTTGTACTCGTTTATAACGTAAGCCAGAACAATTGACAATCAGTCTTGTCAAATTTATACCATTTTTATCTGCTTATTTTTTATGGTTAAAGATTTTTATGATTTAGTTTCTTGGATCAAAAGCATCCCGTACTGCTTCTCCCATATAGATCAGCAAACTCAGCACAATCGCCAAACTAAAAAATCCGGACAATGCCAGCCACGGCGCATTTAAGTTGTTTTTGGCCTGAAGCAAGAGTTCCCCCAGAGATGCCGAATCAGGTGGCAGACCATAACCTAAAAAATCCAGAGCTGTCAGTGCAGTAATATTGGCGGTTAGCATAAAAGGTAACTGTGACAGGCTAGAACCTATCACATTGGGGAGAATATGTTTGAACATGATTCGTCCATCACCTGCTCCAATACTTTTTGCTGCCCAGACATATTCCAGATTTCTGGCGCGCAAAAACTCAGCGCGCACCATACTCACCAGTGTGGTCCAGCCAAATAACAGCATGATCAGAAATAGCCAGTAAATACTAGGAGTAAACAGACTGACCAGTACCATCACCATAAATAGCATCGGCAAACCGCTCCAGACTTCGAGTATGCGTTGCCCGATCAGGTCAATCCATCCACCATAATAACCCTGAATTGCCCCTGCTAAAATTCCCAACGCCGCAGACAATAGAGTCAGTGCAAAACCAAACAGGAATGAAATCCTTAAGCCATATAGAATCCGTGCCAGAACGTCACGGCCCTGGTCATCTGTTCCCAGCCAGTTTTGCGCACTCGGTGGCGATGGCACCGGTACAGCCAGTTCAAAATTTGGCGTTTGATAAGAAAACGGAATGATGGGCCAGATCGCCCAGCCTTTTTCTGCAATCAGTTGCTGTACAGCGGGATCTTTATATTCTGCTTCTGTCTCAAATACTCCACCAAAAGTGGTTTCCGGATAGGATTTCAGGATGGGCAGATAAAAAGCATGATCATATTTCACCAACAAGGGCTTATCGTTAGCAATCAGTTCTGCACCCAAGGAAATGATGAAAATAGCACTGAAAATAATAAAGCAGCTAAAGCCCAGCTTATGCTGCTTAAAACGTTGCCAGCGTGCTTGCATCAAGGAAGACATTATTGTGATCCTCGACGTGAACTGAAATGAATCCGCGGATCAATCAGTTGATACAGCAAATCGCTGAGTAAACGCAGTATCAGACTGAGCAAGGTAAAGATAAACAAAGTACCAAAAATCACTGGATAGTCGCGCTGGATAATCGCCTCAAAACCTAAAACACCCAAGCCATCCAGATTAAAGATAATCTCGATAAACAGGTTGCCCACGAAAAATACCCCGATCAGGACTTCGGGCAAACCTGCGATAAGCACTAAAATGGCATTCCGGAATACATGCCGATACAGCACTACATGTTCAGTTAAACCTTTGGCCCGCGCAGCCAGAACATATTGCTTGCTCAGTTCTTCCACAAAGGAAAATTTGACCAGATAAGTCAAACTGGCAAACCCGCCAAGCACCATGGCCAACAGCGGCAAGGCCATATGCCAGAAATAATCCTGAATTTTCGCAAAGAATGATAATTCTACAAAATTTTCAGAGCGAATGCCCTGCAAGGGAAACCAGTGCAGATAGGACCCGCCAGCAAAAAAGACTATGAGTAAAATGGCAAAAATAAAGGCTGGAATGGCATAGCCTACGGCCAAAACTAGAGAGGTGGTCTGATCAAACAGACTGCCATGTTTTCGGGCTTTTCTAATACCTAAAGGAATAGAGACCAGATAGATCAGCAAGGTACTCCACAAGCCTAAAGAAAGCGATACTGGCAATTTCTCCCAGATGAGTTCAGTCACAGGCTTGTCTTTGAAAAAACTCTGCCCCAGATCAAACTGCGCATAACGCATTACCATTTCCCAAAAGCGGATATGCAGCGGCTGGTCAAAGCCGTATTGGATATTGATCTGCTCTAGCATCTCCGGTGTGAGGCCTTGCTTTCCCTGATACTGCAATCCGGTATGTGCCAAACCATTAACCTGTTGCGCCTGATAAATCCCCTGCTCCACCGGACCACCGGGTGCCAGCTGGATCACCATAAAATTGATCAGTAAAATGATCAGTAAGGTTGGAATCATCAGCAACAGACGTTTGAGAATATAAGTGCTCATGGCACTCCCTGATAGGCTTGGAGCTTAATGCTGTTTGAAATAATCAGCCACATGTCTGGCCTTTGCCGCGTCGACCCACCAGTAATCAATCCCGGCGGAGAGTTTAGGTTTCAGCTGGGGCTGCTGATACATATTCCAGTAAGCATACCAGTATTCGCCTGTACCATAAGTCAGAATATGATAATAGCCTGCACGCAATAAACGGTCTAATGCTCGGGTACTATTCACTAGCTGTTCACGGTTTTGAGCCTGAGTCACCTGCTGAATTACGGCATCAATGGCCGGATTTCGAATGCCGGCATAATTATAATTGCCTGGCTGCGCTGCGGCCTGACTGCCCCAGAACTGTTTCTGCTCCTGCCCCGGTGTCAGGGATTGCGGCATGGTATCGACAATCATATCAAACTGATAATTCCGCAGCCGTTCATAATATTGCGCTGTTTCTACCATACGAATGCTGGCCTGAATGCCCAAGCGTTTTAAATGACGCAGATACGGCATCAGATAACGCTGCTGTTCCGCCTGATGCAACAGGAATTCAATCTGTACCGGTTGACCCGCAGCATTGACCAACTTCCCCTGTTGATAACGATAGCCTGCCTTTAATAGCAATTGACGGGCTTTTAACAAGTTGCTCCGGTTAAAACCGGAGGCATCTGACTGAGGATATTTCCAGTCCTGAAGTACAGCCTGACGTTGAACCTGATCAAGCTGCTTTAAATGGGGTTTTAAAATGTGCAGTTCTTGAACACTTGGCCGTCCATGAGATGCCAGCTCGCTATTGGAAAAAAAGCTGTTCAGGCGCTGATATTCATCATAGAACATGGCTTTATTCAACCATTCGAAATCATAGGCAAAACTCAAGGCTTGCCGGAAACGGATATCGGCAAAAGGCTGACGGCGGGTATTGAATATCAGACTCTGGGTCGGAATCGGGTTGTGATGCTGAAAGCGGTAACACTGCACCTGTCCTTGCCGAACAGCGGGAAACTGGTAGTCTTTCACCCAGCGGTTGACCTGTTTTTCCTCATGCAAGGTAAATTGACCCGACTTGAAAGCTTCGAACTTGATTTCAGGACTACGATAATAACGATACTTGATCCGGTCAAAATTATAACGTCCGCGGTTGACCATCAAGTCTTTACCCCAGTATCGGGGATTGCGTTTGTAGCTAATACTACGTCCAGCATCTATGCGTTCAATGACATAGGGTCCTGAACCCACCATCGGTTTCAGCGTCAATTCTTTGAAATTACGCTTTTGCCATTCCTGTTTAGAATAAATGGGCATCTGCGCGACAATCATCGCCATTTCCGGATTATGTCCGGATTTAAAATGCATTTTGACCTGTAAAGGTGACAGAACTTCCAGCCGGTTTAAATCAGCCAGATACATCTGCAGGCCAAAATTGGACTGGGTCTGAAACAGTTCGAAGCTGTATTTGACATCTTGTGCAGTCACCGGCTGGCCATTGCTAAACCGTGCTTTGGGATTTAAATGAAAAATAATAAAGGCGGTTTTCTTGGGGTCAAAACTGACTTTTTCTGCCAGCAAGGGATAGTACACACCGGGCTCATCCAGTGACTTGGACAGCAAACTGTCAAAAATATAGTTGATCCCTTCGGTGACATTGCCTTTACCATTCATGCTATTCAAATTATCGAAACTGCCATCAGCTGCCAGAATCAGCGTACCGCCTTTCGGTGCTTGCGGATTGGCATAAGGCAGGGATTTGGCCTGGGCATATTTCGGCTGGCTATGTAGTGCAATATATGGGGTGGTAATAAGGGCTGCCCAACTGCTACTCACGAGCAGCGGGGCTAGCCAGATCAACCTGAAAGTTTTAAATAAATGAGCGAATCTCACGATCAATTTATTAATTCGGCACTTTAATCACATCACCAATACGCAATTGTGTATTCGGTTTAAGATCATTCATTTCCGCCAGTTCATTGCTGTTCAGACCATAACGTGAAGCCAGACCGATTAAGGTATCACCGCGTTTGACTTTATAATCCGTCACCAGTTTTGGAATCTGGATCGTTTGACTGACACGCAATCCTGCGCGTGGACTCAGATTATTTAACTGAGCCAGGTCGGTCACGCTTATGCCTAAACGGCTGGCAATTGCATTCAGGGATTCACCTGATTTTACCGTATAGGATTCAGTTGCCTTAGAAGCTACAGGCTTAGCTGCCACTTTCACGTCTTCAACTTTTTTATCTGCCGGAAAGTCACCATCAATTTTTAAACGCTGACCAATACGCACTGTGCTATTGGTATTCAGGCCGTTTAAATCTGCCAGATATTTCAGTTGTAAATGATACTGACGCGCAATAAAGCTTAACGTTTCACCTGACTTCACCACATGCGAATCCGATTTTGTATTCTTGTCCGCAGTTTCCGCGACCACTTCACGTAACGTTTCTGCGACCTCACCACTCAGTTTCAGGCGCTGTCCTACACGCAAGCCGGCATTACGTGACATGCCATTCAGGCTCGCCACTTGGTCCATCGATAGATTGTATCTTGCGGCAATGCCAGTCAGCGTATCGCCCGATTGAACCGTATAGGTTTCAGGGATCTGACTGCCAGCTGGAATCTTGATGGTCTGACCTATACGTAAACCGCTATTAGCAGACAACCCATTCAGTACAGCCAGTTCAGAGACACTCAGCTTGCTTTGACTGGCAATGCTATACAGGGTTTCACCGCGTTTGACCTGATAATTTTCAGTCGCAGTCTGATCGACTTTGACATTTTCAAACTTCTGTTCAGTTTTCTGGCTAGATGCTGTTAACTCCTCAACTTCCTGAAGTGGCACATTGATTTTCTGACCCACCATCAAACTACTACCGGCAGTCAGACCCGACGTTAATGATGCCAGTTCGGTATTTGAAAGCCCGTAACGATCGGCAATCAGTTTCAGATACTCACCGCGTTTCACTGTATAGGATTTGGTCTGAACCTTGGCAGTTTCAGCTTTTTTCGTGTCTTCAACTTTGGCTTTGGATTGTCCTGTTTCTTTTAATGACAGCTTTTGCCCAACGAACAGACCGCTATTGGTACTCAGTCCATTAAAATCAGCTAATTGTTTCACGCTAAAACCAAACTGATTCGCTACGCTGGTCAGAGAGTCATTGGCCTGAACTACATAGGTTTCCGGCTTTTCTTTGGCTTTGCTGGCTTCCTGTACAGGTTTGGCATCATACAGATAAATGGTAGTGCCCACATAAAGCGGAGAATTTGGATCAATCTGGTTCCATTTCGCCACATCACGCCAGTTCACCCCATTTTTAGCCGCAATCATTGCCAGATTATCACCTGGTAACACCTTATAGGTACTGCGTTTGCCTTTTGGAGCGACCACCACCACTTCAGAATCAGTCTTGACGTAATTTTTACCCTGATTCAGCTTGGCTTCAACCGAGTTTGCGGTGGTATTGTCAGCAACTTCTTTTGGATAAGAGAAGCCTTTGGTCAGCTCCTTACCTTGCTGCTCAGCTACAGACAGGCTGGTTTGAATGGCAGTCAGCTTAATTTTGCCGTCATAAGGATCAACAATTTCTGTGCCCGCCGGCGCCAATGCTTTCAGCTCTTCAACCACTTGGGCCTGTTCTGCCGGTGTTGCAACAGGCTGTAGAATTTCATCTACAGTTTTCTGAATATCCTGTGCGATGACCGCCTGCTGAACTTGTTGACGCTCAGCTGCCGAAATCGGTGGTTCGACCTGAATCTGTTTCGCTGGCGCCGCAGGCGTCACAGCTACCGGAATACGCGGCGCACTTGGAATCGGCAAATCACTTTGTGCCGCAAAACTGGCCAAGGCAGATGAGCCTTGAGGCGTCGAAATCTTTTTCGTAGTCTTCGTTACAGTA
The DNA here is from genome assembly GCF_049284435.1 of Acinetobacter sp. Taxonomy (GTDB): domain Bacteria; phylum Pseudomonadota; class Gammaproteobacteria; order Pseudomonadales; family Moraxellaceae; genus Acinetobacter. The sequence goes on from NZ_JBAPXX010000005.1 coordinate 9,302, forward strand.
TTTGCCGTTGTCGCGGTACTTACCGCTGCTGTGACGACAGGTGGCGTACTTGCAGCTTTAGCTGGAGTCGTTGTTTTAGCAACGGTCGTTGCAGGCTGATTACTAACAACCGCTAGCGGAGTCTGTTTAGAAGGCGTAATCGTTTTCGTATTTAATTCTGGCGGTGCAGCTCTGGTTGGCACCACTGTCGTCGTATTTCGCGGCAGGCTGCTCGTGTTACTCGCCCATAAACCACCTGAGCCAGATAATTTTTTCAGCTTCTCATCCACGGAAGGACTTAAGTCAGCAGGAATCAGAATACGGCGCGGACTTGAAGGATCAATATGATCGCCCCGATGTCCCGGATTTAATTGATACAGTTCTGCACGGCTCAAACCGGCAATCGCTGCAATTTCATTTAAACTGGCAACGCCCACAGGAACTTCACGGAAATGCGGACGGTTGGCAATCGGTGGCAAACTCACCCCATAACTGCCCGGATTTTTAATAATTTGTGCAACCGCCAGAAAACGTGGCACATAGCTCATGGTTTCTTGTGGCAATTTCAATGACCAATAATCGGTAGGCAGACCTGCGGCTTTATTACGGTTAATCGCCTGCTGGATACGGCCTGGGCCGGCATTATAAGAAGCAAGCGCCAATTCCCAGGAACCAAACTGGTTGTACAGACTGCCTAAAAACTCATAGGCTGCACGGGTGGATTCCACCACATCACGACGACCATCGTATAATGAGGTCTGCTTTAAACCATAAATACGGCCGGTACTTGGAATAAACTGCCATAAACCTGCTGCTGCCGCACTACTGGTCGCAGCCGGGTCATACGAACTTTCAATAATCGGTAACAGCGCCAACTCGGTTGGCATGCCACGGCGTTCTGCTTCTTTTACTGTGTAATATAAATAACGTGATGCACGCGCACTTAAGCGATCCAGGTAAGGCTGACGTGAAATAAACCAGCCACGCTGCGCATCGATCCGCGGATTCCAGACACTTAAGTCCATCTTGAAACCCACGGTCATACGTTTCCAGACATCACCATGTTTCAAAATCTGTAAACGGTCGCCTTCGACTGCACGCATATCCGTTGCAGAGAGTAAATCTTCGAGTCCATCCAGACTGCTGGCATCCAGATATTGTGATCCAACTTGCTTGCTTGATGCTGTTTGGGTCGCACTTTGTGTAGATGAACAGCCCGTCAGTCCTAGGGAAGCAAGTGCAGTTCCCAGTACAGAATATTTTAAAAATGTAGGTAATGTCGGCTGCCACAAAATTGCGGTTGGTTTATACATAAAGAAATCCAAACAACTCGTATATAAATTTATTTTTTAGATATGCCATTGTAGTGAAGCATGTCGAAGACTCAAGCCAATAATTTACCGCGATTTCACGTTAAATGTTACAAGAAATTAAAAAATCCTGGACATATAGATTGATCGACTGCATTTGCGCTATACAATAAGCCTTCCAGCTTGTTCTATTTTGATCGGATTTAATCTATGTCACACACTATCACACTTTATGTTGATGGCGCCTGTCGCGGCAACCCGGGTTTAGGCGGTTGGGGTGCGTACATTGTTAATGGCCAACAAGAACACAAAATCTGTGGCGGTGAAGATCATACTACCAATAACCGTATGGAACTGACGGCTGCGATTGAAGGGATTCTGTTCTGTGACAAGCAAGACAAACTGGTGATCTATACCGATTCCAAGTACGTCAAACAAGGCATTACCGAATGGATTCACGGCTGGAAAAAGAAAAACTGGAAAGACGTCAAAAATCCTGATCTGTGGCAAAAACTCGATGAAGTCTGTCAGGGACGCGAGATTGAATGGCACTGGGTCAAAGGTCATGCCGGACACCCGGGCAATGAAATGGCCGATCAGCTGGCCAATTTGGGTGCTGATGAAACCCTGAAAAAATCCAAGCAAAGCCCTTTAATGTCTGACGATAAAAAAAAATCTGAACCCGACTGGTTGCTAGATGATCCTTTCGGTCTGGATCTGGCCGAGAGTGAAGAAGAGCTTGAAGAAATCATCGAAGTGACTGTTGAAGAAATTGTACAGACTGAAGTTTTAGCAACGGACACCAACGAAGATGCTTCATCTTCAGAAGCATCAGCCTCGACTGAGCTACATCCGCAAATTGTCATTACACCAGCAAAGCTACAGCTGCATGGCCCACGACAACTGATTCTGGATACTGAAACCACCGGTTTTTATTATCAGGATGGTGACCGGATTATTGAAGTCGGCGCGCTGGAAATGATTAACCGCAAACTGACCGGCAGCTCGATTCATATTTATATCAATCCGAAAACACCGGTTGGCGATTCCGTGAATGTCCACGGGATCACCGACGAATTCCTGCAAGACAAACCGCTGTTTGAAGAAATTTCTCAAGTGCTGTTTGACTATTTACACGGTGCGGAAATTATTGCGCATAACGCGACCTTCGATATGAACTTCCTGGATATGGAATTCAAGCGCGCAAGTTTTAAAGCGCTCTCCGAGGTTTGTGAAGTCACTGATACCCTGGCACTGGCCAAGTCTAAGCATCCCGGACAGAAAAACTCGCTGGATGCCTTAGTGCGCCGTTACGAGATTCCACAACGTGACCGTACCTTCCACGGTGCCTTGCTCGATGCGGAAATCCTGTCCGATGTTTATCTGGCGATGACCGGTGGACAGGTGTCTTTTGATATCGATGCCCTGTCTCAGTCTGAAGACCAGAACAGCCGCTCAGGGATGGCCAGAGTTGAAATTGAATTGCCGGTGATTCTTCCGTCAGAACAAGAATTGCAGGAACATGAGAATTGGGTCAAACAATTCGAAGAAAAACATGGAACTGCTTGCCTTTTCGCGAAATAAAATCTACATTTCCGGGGATACTTTAGGTTTAAAACTATCGTTCTTCAGTTATAGTAAATACAAAGAGGCCCCGTAGTTTAAGGCGGGGCTCATATATAGATAATACTCCAGGAAAGGTGCAGATCATGTCTTACCAAACCTCTATACATTTTGATCCAACAGCTTTACTGATAATAAAAAATGAGGTTGATAACTCGATCAAGTTAGTCGAATCAGCAGTAAGCACCTTGGTAGAAGACCAGACTTTACCTTTTGGTATTGATGATGCATTAAATCAGTTCGAACAATGCGCCCAGGTTCTGGCACTCATCGACATGTCCAGTCTGGCAAAAGTCGCTCAATATTCAGCAGAATTAATGCGCAAGATTATGGGGAATCCGGCGCAGGTCAATACTCAAGAAGTGATCGCCTTGAGTGAAGGCACCACCATGCTGAAACGCTATATCGAATTTATCTGTTTGCGTGAAGTAAAAATTCCACAGTTTTTGCTGGATACCCGGAACCGTCTGGAACTGGCTTTGGGTAAACCGCTGACGACTGAAGGCCAGCATGTAGAATCGCTACTGGATTGCGTCACCCCTGATTTTGCACTGCCACAAGCACCAAGTCTGGAAAAATCCCAATATGTACACCGCCTGTATAAGCTGTCACTGAACAAGCTGATCAATCAGGAAGAAAGTGAACTGGATCTGCAAGCCATCAAACTGGTGGGTGCTTATCTGGCTGGACTTGCAGAACAACATGACAGCAAGCAGTACTGGAATCTGGTCTGTGTCGCGTTGAACAATATTGATCACCTGCTGATTAATGAGCCACGTCTACGCACACTGGTGAGCATTGAACGCAACATGGCACAGTATTTTAGCTCGGCAGACAGCTTCAAGGCTTCACTGGCAGATTTAGCCAATGTGCTCAGCCTGTGTATCAGTCAGGAAGATGAAACTGCACAATCTATCCGTAGCCAGCTCAATGTGGGCGATGACCTGCTGACCGATATGCAATTACAGGTCTTCAGTCGCCATCTGTATGGGCCTGACTTTGAAACCATGCATACCATCAGCGAATTGGTGACCACGGAAATGGCGCAAATCCGTAATGATATCGAGTTCAACTATCAGAACATGACGCCTGAAAAGACTCAGGAATTGCAGGTACAACTAAATAATCTGGCGAATATCTTCAAGGTATTGAATCTGAATGAAGCCTATCATGACCTGACCCGCCAGGCCGCTTCACTGAGCCAGCCGGAGATTATGCAGGATGCCAGCTTTGCCCAGCAGTTGATGAATGTGATTCTGTCTGCCATGAACTCGATTGGGGTGCTGGAACGTCATCATACTTCGAGCCGCTTGCAGCTGCGCGTCAACAACATGAATATTTCTCTGGACCGTCTGGATGAAGCACACGCTGCTTTACTCACTGAAACCAAGGCCCTGATCGAGCTTTCCAGCCAGATTTTCAGCAATTACCTGCAAGATCATGACTTGACTGCACTCGAAGCTGTGCCATTACAATTTTTTGAAATCGGCGGCGCGATGCTGTTCCTGAATGCAGAACATGTTCGTACTGCGTTCACCACCACTGCGGAATTTATCAAAAACCGTATTGATCTGTCGATTGCATTAACTCCGGAAGAAATTCATCGTGCTTTAGACACTCTGGCCAGTGCCGACATGATGATTGATAACTTAAAGAACAAACAGCCTGTATTACAGACCATGTTTCAGGTAGCATTGGACAGTAGTGAGAAACTCAAAATAGTTGCCTAATGTCCAAATTATCACTTGCTTATATTTTTCAACAACAGCAACTGCTGGTCGATCAACACTTCCAACTTCCACAGGTTGAAGCCTTAGCAAGTGATTTGCTACTCCACACGGGTGATGAGGTGATTGCCCGTGATCTCCTTCCCGATGAGCCGATTCCTGCAGGCTTACAACTGATTCCCATCCGTCAGCTGTTACAGTTCTGGAATACCCAGCAATTTGAACAGGCCAGCCGTGCGGTACAGCTTTTAGAATGGCGTCGTAACCATAAATTCTGTAGTCATTGCGGCACAGCGACTGAAGCGCATGCTGTTGAATATGCCATGGTCTGCCCATCCTGCAACTATCGCCAGTATCCACGGGTACAGCCTTGCGTTATTACCGTCATTACCAAAGGCAAAGACGAGATTTTGCTGGCCAAAAATGCGCGCAATACCAAAAGCCAGATGTATGGACTGATTGCCGGCTTTGTCGAAGTGGGTGAAACGCTGGAAGATGCAGTACGTCGTGAAACACTGGAAGAAGTCGGTTTGCAACTCAAGAATATCCAGTATCTGGCCAGCCAGCCCTGGCCTTTCCCCAGCAATCTCATGATTGCCTTCAAGGCAGAATATGCTGGTGGTGAGCTACAGCTGCAGGAAGAGGAAATTAGCGATGCGCAATTCTTTAAATTCGATCAGCTGCCTGAAATGCCGTTTAAAGGTAGTATTGCCCATGCCATGATCATGCATGTGACTCAAGGTACGCCAGTCGCAGACGACACCAAGACCTGGCTGTAAATCTGTATTTGAAAGATTTAGCTCAACGGCTCAAAAAAGAACCCAGTGGATGATCTCCCTTGGATTCTTTTTTATCTATTGCTTGGTTAAACCAAATATCAATCTCAGGATTTAAATGCATCCTCAAGCGCCCAAAGCACCTGTGCCTTGGTCTGGAAAAACCGGCTAAACAAACTGGAGAGCGAACCCACGATCATAATATGGCCAAGTTTCGGAATGTGAATCAAATGGCTATGATTGCCCTTCTCTTTCAGTACGCGGTCCAAATCTTGGCTATTGAAATGCCCAACAATCTTGTCTTTTTCGGCAATAAACAGATAATGCCGGATTGGACTATTTTTAACAAAATAATAAGGCATCACCTGTTGATAGGGCACAGTCTGGTCAAAAGCATCGGCACAAATCGGATCATTCTTATAATCAAAATGATAAGGGCCAGCCAAACCAATCATCGCACGAATTTGAATGTGATTAATACTGGCTGATTGCGGATGATACAGTGCAGACATGACATTAAAAGCCCCAGCCGAATGTCCCATCAATACCAGATTTTCAGCACAGATATCTAACTGTTCGGCAGACTGCTGCAAATGCTCCAGCAACAGATGCAGATCATGAATATAAGCCGGAAAAATATGCCGCGGCGCCAGATGGTAATTCATCACCACCACGTCATAGCCTTCTTTGGCAAAGGCCTCACCAATAAACTGATAGTCCTTTTTATCGCCATGCAGCCATGCACCACCATGTACAAAAACAATCAAGGGCCTATGTGGCAAAGGCTGCTGGCTACGAAACAGATCAAAGCGCTGCCGGGCCTTTAAGCCATAGGCCAGTTGGGTTTCGACCGTGTAACCCTGTTTCGGGGTTAAACGATTTAAAGCATAACTGCCAAAATCGTATAACCGGAAATCTTGATAATCTTGCTGAAACTGCAGAATACGCTGTGAGAGCTGGGTTTTAAAATGATCAACCTTATGAAGCATCGGTCGGTTCAACTGTATCAGGATCAATCGCAACTGGGGTCTGCTCAATGCCGGGCTGTGCATAAGCAGGTGCTGCAAAGTTCTGATTGTTCAGATTTGAAGACTGTTCAACATTATCAATCAGCGTCACGATTTTGGTGACATTGCCCACTTGCTGCAATACCTGGTTCAGGTCAGCAATCTCGGCACCGTTCAGGCGTCCCATTACATACAGCACACCATCTTCGGTATGTACATGCACTTTACTGTCCGAAACCACGGTGGCTTTCATGATCAGGCCACGGGTATTCGCAGTCACCGCAGTATCCTGCATGATGGTGCTATAGCTGATCTGATTGCCTACAGTAATAAAATTATGTACCGCTTTGACATCACTCATGGATTTGACATTGTCTTCAGCCAGTTGCTTTAAATGAGCATCCGGCACCTGACCAGTCAACAAGACATTGCCATGGAAACTTTCAATATTGACCCGGGCCTGCTTGAAGCGCGAATCCAGTTTATAAAGATTAATTTTTGCAGTACGGACAATCGAGGAATCAATAAATACCTGCCCCAAGGTACGCGCCCCACTTTCAGTTCCGACAGGAGCCGTACCTGTGCCGCTGGAAATAAAACTGGCACAACCTGATAAACTTGCGACACACAGCATTGTTATTGCAATACGCTTAACCACTCAGCAAGACTCCTTCATTTTATTACGTCTTTTTCAATCTAATAATCTGTTTTCAAGCTCAGATCATGTCAATTCTGCTTGAACTTTACAATGATCTTGAAGCAAATATAAGCATCTTTAGACCTTATTTTGTTCAAAGGTTAATAAACTCTTGATCAAAAGTAAAAGCATTTTCAATCCATTCCAGATCATAAGGGTATTGCGAAAAGTCATGCTGTATGGTTTTTGCAAATTGCTGTTTAAAATCAAAACAAATCACGTCAAAACGATAGTAATAGTGTGCAAATTGTGGATTTTTCTGAATAAAACACATTGCCGTCTTGAGCATCTTGCCCTGTTTCGCTCTGGAAACTGATTCAATGGCTTGTGCGTATCCAGTTTGTGCACGTGCCTTGACTTCCACAAAGACCAGCTCCTGATCACGCACCAGAATCAGATCAAGCTCGCCATAGCGACTGTGATAATTGGCGGTCAGGAACTGAAATCCATAGTTTTGCATCAGTTGGGCCGCTTGCTGCTCCGCCCATGCACCTAGTTGCTGTCGTAGCATTACTCTCTCGCTCATAGTAGCTTGACGCCTGTGCCACTGTACTGAAAACATTGTGGACTACGCTGAATACTGTGGTCCGTGATTTCAATCCGGCCAGTTCTACCCTGAAATTCAATATGCTGCAAATGCGGTTGTGACAGGTACTGCTGGGTAATCTGCCACGCATCTCCACCGAAGGCAATCAGCCGCTGATAGGACATATCTACCGGCTCTTTGGCATAGGCCTGTACAACATCCGGCCAGTCAGCCAGATAAAGTACCGGAACATCACAAAACTTGATCCCTTGTGGCAGCTTGTGCTGTTCGCTGATCGCATTGGCTACGGTATATATCCGTTTACGGCTTAATTCAGGTATGGCAGCCAACCCTTCTGCATTACCGAGGAATAAAAGCCCCTGCTTTGGCATTAAAAAAATGGGCGCCTTGTTCACGATCTTAAATTTCAGATCACCCTGACTGAACAAAGACATCAGCAACAGTTCATGCTCGGCTTCACTGCCCGGCTGACGTAAAATCAGCAATTGCTGAACCCCATCTTTAAAAAAGAGTGTTTTCAAGGCAGCAGCATCTTCTTTTTTGGACAGGCTGAATTGCCAGACTTGGGGTGATGACCCGGCCACATCATTCAGGCTGAGGGTACGTATTTTAGGTTTACTCTTGAGCAGTTGCTCTACATCGCTACGTGCCAATGGTCCTACCACCATTTTGGTCTTTTTATTGACATGCTGTTTCAGTAGCTGGGAGATATTTTTCTGATTGGAATTGACCCATTTCAATGGAACTTTCTGCCCGGAAGTAGCATAGGCACTGAGAAAACCCTGTTTGATACTAGATGCAGCTCGCGCCAAAGGCCCGGATTCGGGTAGAATGATCAACACTTCTGCTTGTACGCTGCTGATGTAGCTGACTAAACACAAGCCCAATATTTTATTTTTAATCTTCCATTTTTTATTATTCAATTTATTCCACATGGAGAAACCTATGAGTGCTCAGTTATTTGTTGTTGCGACTCCAATCGGGCACTTAGATGATATTAGTTATCGTGCAATTCAGGTGTTGAAGTCGGTGAGTCTTATTGCTGCTGAGGATACACGAACTTCAGCACAGTTGCTTAAACACTTTAATATTCAAACACCTCTGACCGCTTGCCATGAACATAATGAAAGCAACAAGATTGATCAGTTGATCCAGCGTCTGCTCAATGGCGAAGATATGGCCCTGATCAGCGATGCTGGTACTCCCCTGATCAGCGACCCTGGTTTTAAATTTGTCCGTGCTGCTCAAGCGCATAATATTCGCGTGATTCCTGTACCTGGTGCTTGTGCTGCAATTGCTGCCTTAAGCGCAGTTGGCTTGCCAAGTGACCGTTTCAGTTTTGAGGGTTTTCTGCCATCCAGACAAAGTCAGCGTCTGCTGAATCTGGAAAAACTGAAAGATGAAACCCAGACTTTAATTTTCTATGAAGCACCGCACCGGATTCTGGATTGCGTTAAAGATATGGCCAGCGTTTTCGGAGCAGATCGCCCGGTCGGTTTTGCGCGTGAGATTACCAAGACTTTTGAAACTATCAAAAAAATGACCTTGGGTGAGCTGGTCGAATTCATTAGCAATGATCACAATCAGGAAAAAGGCGAAATTGTTCTGGTGATTGGCGGTGCCACCGAAGAAAAAGATCTGGATCAGGAAAAACTGGATAAATTATTGAACCGCTTATTGCAGGATCTGTCAGTCAAAGCAGCTTCACAGTTGGCAGCAGATTTAACGGGTATCAAAAAGAAAATCGCTTATCAACGTGCTTTAGAGCTGACTTCGGCAAACGATTAATGTTCTAGATTTTCTATTACGTTTTGATTTGCAAAAAAAACACCACAATTGATGTGGTGTTTTTTATAAGAGGCAAGTTAATCAATAATTTATTCTTTGGCTACTGATTCATCTGCTGGGACTTCAACAATACGACCACCATTGGCAAGGAAAGCCGCGATTTCGTCTTCAAGTGCCTGACGTTTCTTTAACTTTGCAGTGACGGTCAAAGTTTCAGCTTCTGCAAGATCGGTATCATTCACGACGTCTGTGCTATCTGCTGCGCCTTTTTCAGCTGCTTTTGCTTCATCATCGTCAACGATTGAATCTTCAACGTCGTCATCATAATCATTCATGTCTGTCATTTGCATCTCCCCAAAAATGGCGCTTGCTTGGTATTCCAAGCCAGGTGTCGAATTAAGTGAAATTTAGCAATCTCTTTGGGCTTCGCCTAGTACCAAACATCAAAAAATCGTATCTTTTTTAAACAAAATCGTTACTCTTTATTGGTGTTTGTTTAAAAAATTTACATTTCTGTCTTAAGCTGCGTAGCGTGTGTCTTTAAGTAAACCCAGACCATTGGCTTGCGCCATAAATGCATCTTTTAACATGGGCTGACTTTCTACCTGTTTCAAGCCGAAATTGCGTGCCCAAATCATCGGGAAGAATAAAGTGGTTTCCATCCAGCCAATCGCAGACATGCTGTGCATCATGGCATCGTTTTGACCTTTACGGCGATGCTCATAGCGTTTCAGGGTCTGCTCATGTGCCCATACGCCACGCGCCTGATCATGCAGCAAAACATCACAGAGCACGGCAGCATCCAGACAGCCAATATTCACCCCTTGACCTGCTAATGGATGAATTACATGTGCCGCATCTCCAATCAGGGCTAAACCATCTTGGACATATTGTTGGGCAGCGCGGGCTTTTAAGGGGAAAGTGGCACGTGGTGTCGCCTCTAAGACTTCACCCAGCATATGCTGGCTTTCACGGGTTAACAGCTGAGTAAACTCAGCATCTGACAACGCTGCATATTCTTCGGCATAATCTTCTGGCAAGGTCCAGACAATTGATTGCCAGTGTCCCTGCTCTTCCGGATTAAGGCTGGCCATAGGTAAAAAAGCCAATGGACCGGTTTCAAGAAAAATCTGACGTGCCATATGCTGATGAGGTTGTGCAGTTTTAATGGCACAACTGATCCCCGCCTGTTTATAGTCCAGTACATCAATATCGATGAAAGCTTGCTCACGGACAAAGGAGTTTGCACCATCTGCGCCAATGACCAGCTTGGTTTTCAGCTGAGTACCATCGGCCAGATGGATGATCCACACACCGATGCCACGTTCAACACGGCTGACTTTAACCTGTGTTCTATAATCTTGAACATCTTCCAGCATCTTTTGCTGAATGGCCAGATTCAGAATGCTTGGCTCCACCATTGAACCCAAGGCCTGTTTTACCGAGGGCGTTTTTTCTGAAGGCTGGCCGAAATTGATTTCGCCATAGCCATTTTTATTCCAGACCTGCATGCCGGTATAAGGCTGCTGCCGTGCCAGATTTTCCCAGACACCCACCGTCTTTAACAGGTGAATGGTTACCTGACTTAGAGCCAAGACACGCGGATTGGCCACACGCAAAGTTTTATCTGCATCCAGAATTGGCGCCGCATCCAGAACTGTAGGCTGCACACCACCTTGAGCTAACAGAAGCGCTGTAAGTCCACCAACCAGCCCACCACCAATAATGACGACGTCTAATATTTCGTTAGTTTGATTTAAGCTCATGCTTTTAACCCCATGGCATAATTTGCAACCAGTGGCTTGATGCCAGGAATAGTATCAAAAGCGATTAAACCAGTATTACGAATCAGCTTTAAAAATGGATTCTGGTTACTAAAGCCACGTACCACTGAATCACAGAACTTGATCACACGCTGCTGGTCGCTGAGACGGGATTTTTCATAATCTTGCAATATTGCCGCATCGCCCAAGTCTGCGTCTTGCGCCTGCTGTTCTTTCAGGTAACGCACCAACACATGCGCATCACGCATACACAGATTAAATCCTTGGCCAGCCACTGGATGAATAGTATGTGCCGCATTGCCCATGAGCACTACACGACCAACAGCCTGCTTTTCGGCCAGCACTTGAGAGAGTGGGAAACTGAACCGTTTTCCGGTTTTCTGGAATTTTCCGGCACGATCGCCATAAGTCTCCTGCAAGGCATCCAGAAAATGTTGGTCATTTTCATCTCCTAGCCATTCCCCTTCGGTACCTTTTTTCACGGGCCAGACCACTGAACGGCGATATTCGCCCGGCAATGGCAACAGTGCCAAAGGTCCTAAATGACTGAAACGCTCAAAGCCCACATGACCATGTGGCTTTGAAGTTTGCACTGTGGTCACAATCGCAACCTGATCATAATCATGTTCTGACGCACCAATACCTAGTGCTTTACGACAGAAAGAATCCCGACCATCCGCTGCAATAACCAGTTTTGACTGTAATTTTAGTGACGATTCACCGCGCTGAGCTTCGATATAAGCCAAGTCTGCATCTTGGGTAAGAGAGGTCACCTGAACACCATCAATCAGTTCAATCAATGGCTCTTTTTTGACTTGGGTCAGCAGTACACGACCGAGCCAGGCATTTTCAATGACCTGACCAAAGCTTTCAACTTTTTCCTGCTCGGCTTTCAGTCGGGCCTTACCAAAGCTGCCTTGTTCAGTAATATTGACTTCCAGAATTGGCGTAGCATGTTCTTGCAAAGCATTCCAAAGTCCAAGTTCCTGATAGATCTGCACGCTACGGCGTGACAAGGCACTGTTACGTGCATCAAAACTGGAATGATATGGCGCAAGATTTTCATCATCATAATTTGGGTATTTGATGGCTTCCAAAAGTTTGACTGCAATATTGGTTTTCGCCAACATTAATGCGAGGCTTAAGCCCACCATCCCACCACCGACAATGATGACTTCTTGTTGCATGCTTACTTCCTTATCTGTTTATTCGCATCTATGGCGAATTACATAAAATGTATATTGGTTTTATCTTACCTCAAGGCTTTGAATTTTTATAATGATTCGTGTCAGCGACGTACATTTCTGCATATAGAAAATAGACGTACATTTCTGCATATAGAAAATAATTGATCTGATGAATGCTTAAATTCAGCTAAAGAATTTCGTGAAACATAAGCATAATAAGATGTAATTGAACATGGTAAACCATAAGAAAGCCAAAATCAGAGGGTTTAGGCTTCTAAGCAAAAATTAAATAATTGATTTATATTAAATAAAAAATAATTGTTATTCCCAAGTAGAAATGTCCTACCTAATAACCAAATAGAAATGTCCTATATGGATATTTCCAAGTCAAGCACAGGATTTAGATTTCGTTCTTGGATTACTGTTTTCTGTGCACGTCTGCTTGGCATGTTTTGAGAGCGATTCCGTTTGTTTTGTTGTTCCAGTTCTTCATGCTGTTGTTGAA
>NZ_JBAPXX010000006.1:0-25427 GCF_049284435.1 Acinetobacter sp.
ATTACGTGTTGACGGATTTTTGGATCAAATTTTTTGATTTCCATTTTTTCCGGCATAGTACGTTTGTTCTTAGTCGTGGTATAGAAATAACCTGTACCAGCTGAAGAAACTAAGCGAATTTTATCACGCATGGTTCAGACTCCTTAGATCTTTTGACCTTGAGCACGCAGGTCAGCAACAACCTTTTCAATGCCCAATTTGTCGATAATACGCATACCTTTAGTGGTTAAACGAAGACGTACAAAACGTTTTTCGCTTTCTAACCAGAAACGGTGGTGGTGCAGGTTCGGCTCGAACCGGCGCTTAGTTTTGTTGTTGGCGTGTGAGACGTTGTTACCAACGACTGGACGCTTGCCGGTAACTTGGCAAACCTTAGACATGGTGTAACTCCATTGATTTAGCCAACAGCAAATCTGTATGGCCAGTCAAAAATAAACGGATTGAAATCATTCAAGGGGCGTTTTATATCAAAAATGCGCTTAAAAGACAAGCGATTTTCGTCAAAACGCGGCACGAACTATATCGATAGCTCATGCCTTGATCATTTAGCGGAGAAGGGTCTTCCAAATCAGCTTGTGAATCGGTTTATTGAACGGCGGCAGAATGTATTTCAAGCTATACAGCTTTGGATTCGACATTACTGAGCGTTCATGCGACAAACTGAAGAAGCCTTCTGGGCCATGGTATTTACCCATACCTGATGCACCGACACCCCCAAATGGTAGATCGTCCTGCGCAACATGGGTCAGTACCGTATTTTGCCCGAAATGCCCTGAATGGGTACGCTGTGCGACATAATCGGCACGCGCCTGATCAAAGTCGAAGTAGTATAAAGCAAGTGGGCGTGGACGGCTATTAATAAAGTCGATGACATCGTCAATTTGATCATATTCCATGATCGGTAACAGCGGACCGAAGATTTCATGTTGCATGATCTGCATCATCGGGGTGACATTGGTCACGATGGTCGGTGCAATCTTGCGCAGATCAGCCGAGTTTTCACTGCGCGGATTAATTTCAATGACTTGCGCACCCTGTTCGCGTGCATCATCCAGATAACCTTGCAGACGGTTATATTGTTTGTCATTAATAATCGAGGTGTAATCCTGATTATGGGTGATATCCGGATACATGCTTTCGACACAGGCTTTAAAGTGATCAATGAACTCGGCAGTTTTTCCGCGAGGCAGGAACATATAGTCTGGAGCTACACAGGTCTGACCTGCATTCCAGAGTTTACCCACCGCAATCCGCTGCGCAACATCACGCAGATCAATCGAGGGATGTACCAGTACCGGCGATTTACCGCCCAGTTCCAGAATCACCGGAACCAGATTTTCGGCAGCAGCTGCCATGACGGTTTTACCGACTGCAGTTGAGCCGGTAAAAATCAGTTTATCGAAAGGCAAACGACAGAAGGCATCTGAAATCACACCGCCACCATTCACCACAGCGACCAATTCTTTAGGGAAGGCTTCAGCCAGAGCTTTTTCCAGAACTTCACCAAAGGCAGCGGATGCGCTGGAAATTTTGATCATGGCATGGTTGCCGGCCGCCAGTGCGCAAATCAGAGGACCGATCGACAACAACAGCGGATAGTTCCACGGTGCGATAATCCCGACTACGCCCAAAGGCTGATATTGTACCCAGGCTTTTGCCGGCTGATGAATAATGCCGACATGACGCTTGGAAGGTTTCATCCATCGGGTCAGGTTTTTGCTGTAATATTTGATATGTTCCAAGCAGGTAAGCAGTTCACCAATTTTGGTTTCCCCGATTGAACGGTTACCATAGTCCTGATTAATTGCGTCAGCAAATTGATCTTGATACTTAACTAAGATACGCTTAAGTCGAGCTAAACGATCGATACGTTCCTTTGCAGTCGGCAGAGGGTAGTGTAAATAAGCGTGTTTTTGTTGCGCCAAGACTTCATTCAGATATTGGCTATCAAAAAAATGTGGTGTCATTGATGTTGTTTTTGTGTGACTGTTCATGCCGCACTACCATTATTCAAAAATCGATTAATTAATTTTTAGAGCAAATACTCTAATTAGTCAAGTGACTTTGTGTGTTAGCCTGCTAATGCATGAACTGAATGGTTATTTTAGGATGTCCCAAACCAAAACCTTAAAAACTAAAGAGCGTATCTTGCAGCTCAGTTTGCAGCTATTTAACGAGCGTGGCGAACGATCGGTGACCACCAATCATATTGCGGCTGAACTCGGCATGAGCCCGGGTAACCTGTATTATCATTTCCGCAATAAAAATGAAATTATTAAAGAATTGATGGAACAGTACCAGCACCAAACGCTGGAAATGCTGGCGCTGCCGGATGATCGTGCGCTGGATGCCAATGACAAGGTGCATTATTTTCAGGTGCTGAGTAGCCAGTTATGGGCTTATCGTTTCCTGCATCGTGATGTCTATCATCTGGTGGAAAATAACGAAGATTTTCGCAAGATGTATCCACGCTTTGCCGGTCAGGTGATGCAGCAGGGTCAGAAAATCTATAAGGGCTTTGTTAATGCAGGCTTGATGGACATGACCGATTCAGAGATTGAAGCACTGATCATTAACCTGTGGATTGTGCTGACCAACTGGACCAACTTCCTGTATATGTCAGGTCATCTGACCGATTCTAATACGCTGGAAGAAAAATGGGTCTGGCAGGCACTCCGCCAGATGGTATTCTTGGAAGGGGCGTATTTACGTGGTGAAAGTCGTCAAACCTATGAAGGTTTATTGAATAGTTTGGGCTCTTCGGAACTTTTTGCCAGCCTGTCGTCGTCTAAAGACGCTGAATCTGAACAAACTATTCAGAATATCCAAGAAACGCGCTAGAATACTCGGCTTATTTTTTAATTTAACTGATTAGTGACTTAAACCAACATGAATATGACGACTGCTAACACCGCACGTTTATTGATTACTTGTGAAGACAAGCCGGGCATCGTGCAGGCTGTTTCGAGCTTCTTGTATCATCAAGGTGCCAACATTACTGCGCTTGACCAATATGCGACAGCAGCGCAGGGCGGACGTTACTTCATGCGCGTTGAATTTGAATTGGATAATCTTCAAAGTCGCAAAGAAAGTATTACCCAGACTTTTGCAGCGAATGTGGCAGAACGCTATGGCATGCAATGGCGTCTGGCTCTGGTCAGTGACGTGAAAAAAGTCGGTATTTTGGTGTCTAAAGTCGATCATGCCTTGCTTGAACTGTTATGGCGTCATGCGCGTGGTGGTTTGCCTTGTGAAATTACTAAAGTAGTATCGAATCACGAGACTTTACGCGAAGCAGTTGAAAACTTTGGTATTCCATTCGAAGTCGTGCCGGTGACTAAAGACAACAAGCCTGAAGCTTATGCAGAAATTGACCAGTTAATGCAGGGCAATGACTTACTGGTGCTGGCGCGTTATATGCAGATTCTGGATGAAGAATTTGTCAGCAAGTGGGAAATGAAAGTGATCAACATTCATCATTCTTTCCTGCCGGCTTTCGTGGGTGCCAATCCGTACAAACAGGCCTATGAAAAAGGTGTGAAGCTGATTGGTGCAACTGCGCACTATGTGACTGCTGATCTGGATCAAGGTCCGATCATCGAGCAGGATGTGGAGCGCGTGAACCATGACTTTACCGTTGAGCAGTTACGTGAACTCGGTCAGGACGTGGAACGTAATGTATTGGCCCGTGCGGTAAGATGGCATCTGGAAGACCGTATTATTGTCGATGGTAACAAGACTGTCGTTTTCCAATAAGGCTTGCATTGAGTTTTAAAAAGGCATACTTTTAGTGTGCCTTTTTTGTTTTGATGCAAAAAAAGTCAGTCAAAGGTAGGATTAACGGTTGCAAATGAAAACACTTCTCATTTATTATTGGCATACTTTAATTGTGCTAACCGATGAGCTTGATAGTTTGTTCCACATCATCTCCTCAAGGTAATAGATTTAATGAGTCAAGTTGCTGCGCCCCAAATGCCTACACCGCCGAATCAGATGAAAAAGAAAGTCATCTCTATCGTGGCGGCTGTATTGGTTGGGCATGTGGGTGTATTATATGCGATCAGCCAGATGAAAGCACCTGAACTGACACCCATTGATAAGCCACCCTTAAAAGTACGCTTTGTAAAACTCCAGGAAGCGCCAAAACCTTTACCGCCAAAGCCGAAGGTCGAGCCACAAAAAGAGCCGCCTAAGCCTAAAGAAGTCAAAATTGTCGATAAACCGCTGCCACCACCACCGAAAAAAGTAGAAAAAATCGAGCAGGTGAAAAAGGCTGAAGCGCCAAAAGTGGTTAAAGCACCGCCAGTTGAAGCAAAACCAACCCCAAGTCCGGTCGTACCGACAGTGGTCACTGAAACTAAAGTTAAACCGGCACCTGCTCCAGTCGCACCACCTGCGCCTGTGGCACCGCCAGCACCTGCTGCGCCGCCATCCCCGAAAAGTGTATCCATTGGTGGGGGCGTGTCTTGGCAGCGTTCACCAAAAGTCTCACTCTCTGCAGGTGAATTAAAATCAGCCTGTTCGCTGGTGGTAGACGTTTCAGCGAATGAGCAGGGTAAAGTAGTCTCTGCGACTGCACGAAATTCAAGTTGTAGCCCGGCGGTAACGCGCAAAGTAGAAGCAGCGGTACGTCGTGCACAACTCACCAAATATGTTGAAAATGGTGTGGCTTATCCAACCCGCGTGGAACAGCCTTTCGATTTTCAGGTTAAATAACGGCTCACCCATTAGGAGTTCGAATATGAACTTTTCAGTTTATTGGCAACACGCTGATGCAGTCAGTAAAACACTGTATTTCGTGTTATTGGCAATGTCGATTACGACATGGACCATTTTTGTGCTGCGTTTGATGGGCACTCGCCAACTGAAACAGATTGCCTATGCTCAGTTATCTAAGGCATTGGAACAA
The DNA here is from genome assembly GCF_049284435.1 of Acinetobacter sp. Taxonomy (GTDB): domain Bacteria; phylum Pseudomonadota; class Gammaproteobacteria; order Pseudomonadales; family Moraxellaceae; genus Acinetobacter. Next base: position 4,910 of record NZ_JBAPXX010000006.1, read on the forward strand.
CTGAAAACCAAACTGGCTCCTTTGGGCTTTGAACAGCGTAAGGCAGTGGCAGAACAGGCGCTGTTACGCCAGATTTCAGCAGAAAAAGCCAATGCTGAAAAAGGTGTATCGGTTCTGGGTACCATCGCATCGATCTCTCCATTTGTCGGTTTGTTCGGTACGGTATGGGGTATCTTCCATGCGCTGGTTGCTGTCGGTAAAAGTGGTCAGGCTGGTCTGGCACAAGTGGCAACCCCAGTCGGTGAAGCATTGATTATGACCGGCTTAGGTCTGGCAGTCGCAATTCCTGCGGTACTGGCTTATAACATCTGCGTCCGTGCTAATCGTGGCTTGGCTCATGAATTACAAGATCAGGCACACGGTCTGTTGATTGATACCATGCTGCAACAGGAATCTGCTGCAAAAAAGTCTGATGAAAAAGTAACACAACAGAGTTTCGTGGGAGGTCAAGCTTAATGGCTTTTCAACTGGGTGAAGACAACGATGTAGGCATGAATGAGATGAACCTCATTCCCCTCATCGACATTATGTTGGTATTGATGATCATCTTTCTGGTGACAGCGACCGTTGCGAACCCATCAATTCCATTAACCTTGCCACAAACCACTGCGGAGATTATTGATCTGCCGCCTGAAAATGTCACGATCAGTATCAATGCCGAAGGTGACATTGCCTGGAATGGCGATGTACTGACGCTAGAACAACTTGAAACCCGTTTTAATGAAGCGGGCCAAGCTGAACGTCAGCCGACCATTGTGTTGAAAGCGGATAAAGAATCACGTTATGACTCGGTGGCGCAAGTCATGTCGCGTGCGAGTGGAGCCGGACTCAGCGATATTGCCTTTGCAACCGATAACTAAGATTCAGGTAATAAAAAAGCGACTGATTGCAGTCGCTTTTTTATGTTCACTTTTCATGAATCTTAATGGGTTTTTAATAGGGTCGTAAATTTGCTGCGTAATTTATTTAATTTTGGCGGAATGGCAAAATTACAATAGCCCTGGGTTGGATTCTTGGCAAAGAAGTTTTGATGATAGTCTTCTGCCGGATAGAAAGTCGGGGCAGGGCTGAGTTCAGTCACTACATTGATGCCATCGGCTTTCAGGGCGTCGATCGCCTGCTGCGCCTGTTGTTGTTGCTCATCATTCAGATAATAAATCACAGAACGATACTGGGTGCCGACATCATTGCCCTGACGGTTTAATGTAGTCGGATCATGGGTCGCAAAAAATACGTCGAGCAACTGGGTATAGTTAATCTGGTTTTCATCGAAATCGATCAGAATGACTTCAGCATGGCCAGTATTGCCTCCGCAGACATCATCATAGTTTGGCTCAGTCGTATGACCACCTGCGTAGCCGCTGACGACCTGCTGAACCCCTTGGATCTGTAAAAATACGGCTTCAGTACACCAAAAGCATCCCCCACCGAAAAGTGCCTGTTGCATGGTTGATTCCTCATTCAATTAAATAACTAAATCGGGCTGATGGTTAAATTCCAGCTCATCAGTATGAAAGATAAAAAAGCCTGTCCATACAGGCTTTTTGTAGGGAAGTATTAACGTGGCTGAACAGCACTTTCCAGCTGGATCAAGAGATTCCCATGGCGATCCAGTAATTTTAAGGTTTTACCAAATACCTGATAATGCGTAACTTTAGCTAAAGCTTCATTAAATTTCTGATCAAGCTGATCGTTGTTCATACAGGCCATACGGGTAGTGGCCATTTGGCTCAGGGTCAGAGTGTCTTTACCCGCTGTGTAGCTGCCCATAATCCGGTTACAACTATCTGAACCTGAAACGCGCTGGGTACTGGCATCAAATTGCAGACTCGGAACATTGCGTGCGGTTGGCGCAGTCTTGATTTCAGTATTGCCAATCTGGGTTGCAATCCAGGTACGATTTTGCAAAAGTTGTAAATAATTCGCGGTTTGTGTCGTGGCTGTATTAGGCACAGTTTCGCAGCCCATGACAGTTAAAACCGAGCCTAAAATCGCGATTGTAGTTAATTTTTTTAGCATGAGAGATACTCTGATCATTGACTAGATATTTGTATATAAACAAAAAAATGACCAAGGTTCCAGTTGATTTTGTATCTTTATTGAAGTGTATTTTGCTACACGGTTATCGCATGTCTGGTTTTGGCAGGCCCTGCCGGATCAGTCGAGAATAGTCCTGACTGGAAAGATTAGCGGTCTGTTCTACCCGTGGATTGACATGCGCACGTTGATACCAGGTGTGCATATCCCAAGACTGCTCCAGTACTTTCAGGTCATAGAGATAATTCGGTAAATAGCCGGAGGCAAGCAGCCGGTAATCTGAGGGTAGCTGTTGTTGCGATACCGCCTGAACCATATCAAAGACCAGTGTAGTGCAATTACTGGTCAGGGTATTGTACCATTTTGGCTTTTGGGCCAGTTCATCGGCCTGATGGAGATATTCCTTGAATAGCGCTTTGGCCTGAGCTTGCGGTATCTTTACCGGGAAAAAATAGACCTGTTCACCACGGACATTGCTACGGGTATAGACAATATCCTTTTCATCCGATGCGACCAGACTGAGTTCATATTTTCGGAAAAAGCCACCAATCGCTGAAAATTCTTCATTCTTTTCCTTGCGGATTTCGATCGAGAAGGTGAGCGGTTTCTGATTGGCAAAATCGAAGCTGACCAGGGTATGGGCTATTTTTGGCCCCATCCAGTAGGAAGTGATGATGTTCACGCCAGTAATCTGATTCAGGTTAAAACTACGGCTTTCCCAGCGTTCGATATAGCGACCATCGGCCTGCCAGTCAAAGTTGCGGATATTGTGCAAGGTGACCTGATCACCTTGCTGCTCATAATGCAGGAGCTGAGAAACCTCAGGATTCCATTCCCGATCCTGACGCGCTTCCAGACTAAAATATCCCAGTAGACAGAATAAAAAGGCCAGAAGATAAAGAACGCTATCGACTTGGCGGGAGATCAGATGCCGGGTGAAATAAATCCCGAGAACGACCAGCGCAAAGGTCAGCCAGAGTACAATCAGCATCAAGCTGCCGATTTTGCCGATGGGTAGATGAACCCAGAGCATCAGGCTGAGCCACAGACTCGACAGAATGACGAATAAAGTAAACAGGCTGCCCAGCAGCCACAGACTCCAATGCCTGGAGATGTATTCGCGTCCCTGCATCATTACTTTTTCATGAGAAATAGGTTTTATTTTCTGTAGGTTGCGAACTCAAAAGCAATGCCGGTTTTGTCGTCGATATGTTGCTCGGCAGCGACTTTTTTAAATTCTGCCGGAATCGCTGGATAATAGGCATCACCTTGTACATCCAGTTCGACATGGGTCAGTTCCAGACGGTCTGTAATATCCATGGTTTGTTTAAAGATTTCACCGCCACCAATGATGAAAATGGTTTCAGGCTTTTCTGAAGCTTTCACATCTGTCACGGCCTGACTCAATGCATCTTCAATGCTATAAGCGACTTTGGTGCCTTGAAATGCCCAGTTTGGGTCACGGGTAATGACCCAGTTCACCCGTTTAGGCAGGGTACGCCCCATCGACTCTAGTGTCTTGCGACCCATCACCACCACACCGCCTTGAGTGATTTCCTTAAAGTGCTTCAGATCTGCCGAAATATGCCAAGGCAGATCATTGCCTTTGCCGATACAACGCTGCTGATCCATGGCAACGACGTGTACAACTTCTAAATCTTGAAATGACATGTATTGAATCCTTCTCATCAAACCCAAAGTCCTTCGTGTAATTTTTTACTGGTACGAAGGAGAGGTTAACAATTTATATTGATTGCCTTCACGCTTTAGGGCCGGGAATATATTTTGAAAGGAGTTGGCGATTCACGCGTGGTAAAAGGCCTCTCTCTAGCCCTCTCCTAGGAGGAGGGGGAACTTTATAATAAAGAACATTAAACAGCGACAGGGGCTTTAATTCCTGGATGAGATTCATAACCGACAATTTCGATATCTTCAAATTTGAAATCGAACAGGTCTTTGATCTCAGGATTTAGTTTTAATTGACAGAGGCCTAATGGCTCACGGCTGAGCTGTAACTGTGCTTGCTCAAAATGGTTGCTGTACAAGTGAGTATCACCACCAGTCCAGACAAAGTCACCGACCTGCAGATCACAGACTTGCGCGATCATATGCGTTAACAAAGCATAGCTGGCAATATTAAATGGCACACCCAAAAATACATCGGCACTGCGCTGGTACAACTGGCAAGACAATTTTCCATTGTGTACAAAGAACTGGAACAGGGTATGGCAAGGCGGTAATGCGACCTGACCCGCTTCATTCGGGTTCCAGCCCGATACAATCAGACGGCGCGAATTTGGATTGGTTTTAATTTCATTGATCAACCATTTGATCTGGTCAAAACCATCCTGATTATAACTATTGTCTGCATTTTTGCTGGCACCAAAATTACGCCATTGGTGACCATACACTGGGCCTAATTCGCCTTCCGGACGGCCAAAACGCGCAGTCTGTTCTGCGGTCGCCCATTCATCCCAAATCGAGACTTTATTGTCTTTTAAATACTGAACATTGGTATCGCCTTTCAGGAACCACAACAATTCAATCACGATAGAACGGAAATGAACTTTTTTGGTGGTGAGTAAAGGGAAACCTTGGGAAAGATCAAAGCGCATTTGATGACCAAATACCGAACGTGTACCTGTACCGGTACGGTCGCCTTTATCGCCGCCGTTGTCGAGGATATGTTGTAAAAGGTCAAGATATTGGCGCATAGTTCTCTCTATTTGAATCTGTTGAAAATCGCCGTTTTAACAGCAGAATGGATTATTTTATAATCAATTTTCTGTCGAAAGGGACAATTTAAATTGCGCACATCATAGCATTTTTTGATGAGCTTTCATCGCCCAGATTGAGAATAAAAAAGACCTCCTGATGGAGGTCTTCTGATTGCAGTTTAAGCGGTTTTATTACCAGTATGGACTGTATGAATCAGATCAGACAGATCATAACCTAAGGATTCTGCATAACTTAAATATTCGCGTTGAGTTGCTTCGTCCAGACTGGTACCGCGATGCAATAACCATAAATATTCTTTATTCGGCTCGCCTACAAGCGCCGTCTGATAATCGGGATCGATTTTTAATACCCAGTAATCGCCCTTGGTAAACGGAATCCATCGCAGGCCTTCAGGTAAAAAGCTGACTTCAAGCTTGGCATGTTCTGCATCGACAATGGTCGCTTCAGCAATAGCTTCATCCAGCTTGCCATCGCCATCCAGACAACGGTTCTGAACCCCGAACCTTGCCATTTTCATTCAAGCTATATACCGCAGAAATATCGGTGCTGTCTTCAGGTTGATGCTTCATCGGCAAACGTGCAATTTCATACCAGGTCCCTAAATATTGTTCTAAATTAAAATTTGAAACGGTACTTAAATTCTGACTCATTTTTCTTCTCCGTTTAATTCAATATTAAAAATGCCGCATCGTGTAATACAGGGGTAAAGCTCAAAATGATGTAATCATGTAGTGAAATGTTGTCTGAAAATGGCCGAGCTACTGATTAAATCTACGCGTTTGAGTAGAAAAAATAAGGACTCAATTTGCATATTTCAGGCTAAAAAAGCTTTGCAAGGCATTGGAGTTGGCTTTGCTTTAGATTTTTTTTGCAAAGATGAGGGTTTTTTTAACTGTATTAGAAAGAACGGCTTAATTTGAATGCCGGAAAAATAGACAAATTTATTTACATTTTTAATGTGAAAAATAACATTTAAGCGACTAGTATTCTCGGCTTGTTAACAATATGAAAGCCTAAGTTACAGGCGAGGAGCGGTTGGTAAGGCATGATCTATGATCATCAAGTAAACATGAGCGAAGTACATGCTCCTGTCCAAGCGAATATCATGGTGCGTTCCCAATCGGAGCAAAGACCTAAAAAGTCATCCCAGCAAGCCACTGTCCGTAACGCTTCAGGCGTAAGCAATGGCCATCGTATCAATATCGAGAAATTTACCAGTTATCTGCAAGGCATTACCCGAAATACCAGTACACAGAAATGTGCGCGCAGTATTCGTGTCGGTCTGCAATCTTCTGGTGCGAAAATTGTGAATCATCCGGTCGCAGCGGCAGATTGGGGAAGTACCCTGATGCAGCTGGGCTATAAGAAAATTAATGCTTCTTTTGATCGGCCGAAAAAAGGCGATATCTATATTATTGACCGTACTCAGGGACATAAATATGGACATATCGCGGCTTATTCAGGTAGTGCCTGGGTATCGGATTTTAAACAACGAGATCATGCGGTTTATCGCAATAAAAACGTGACTTATAGTTATTATCGTCTGGAAACTTACTTCTAAGAAAATACTGTGAAGTGATCAGTCTTCAAAACGCTTCGCACGGCTTTCATAGATTGAAACGATAAATAATCCAATCGCGGCAAAGCCCAGACATTGCAGACCTAAAGCAAATTTTGTCCATTGCTCATGTTGCTCGGGCAAATAGCCGAAGAGGGTAATTAAGGCAATGATGGGAATGACCCGGCTCAAGGCGTTAAAGCCATTTGCATAGGGATTGGATTTCGAAATTTTCAGGCGGAAATGGTGCAGTAAATGCACGACAATTCCAAGCGCTAAACTCACTCCAACAAATACCGGATCTAACTGGGCCACAGTCGATGCTGCATAAATCAAAATACAGGTCGCGATGATGACGATGAGTTTGATTTGACGGCTACAGCGTTCGGAATACCAAAATTCAAGCATGTGGTGGCTCTGGATCCTGAGAGTTCTGATTGAGCAGCGACAATGGTGAAAACAGGCAAATCGCCAGAGCCATAAAGGCAATACCCTGTGCACCCGGAATCAGGATTTCGCCCTGTTGCATATTCATAAAAACTAAAGCAATCAATAAGGCAATTGGAATCCAAGTCAGTAATCTATACAGCAAACCGGTCGGGTTTTTGCTGGCAAAGTGGATTTTGCAGTAACGACAGATCAGAAAAATGATGCCGGTACCGACAAACATCAAAATCGAATCTAAGGGCAGTGGTTCCATCCAGTACAAGCCTGTAGCTGTCGCTGCAATCACAATAAAGATCAACAGTTTTTTGAGAATAGATACCTGCGGATTAAACCAGAACTCAAGCATAGTAATGAAAGAATAGAAGATATAATCGGCACTTTAGCATATTTTGAGTATAAAAAAGCGAGGCCTTTACCTCGCTAAATTACGCGATTTTCTCAGCTATTTTTTTGTGGACCCCAGTCATATATTTTCTTCTGGTAGGCATACCACATCATCCACAAGCCAATCAGGATCATTGGCAGGCTCAGGAATTGTCCTTTGCTCATCCAGTCAATAAACAGCTGGCCATTATCCGGCTCACGGAAGAATTCAACCACAAAACGTGCCAGACCATAACCGATCAGGAACAGCGCGGAAACTGCCATACGTGGACGCGGCTTGGAGCTGAACCACCATAGGACAATAAACAGGATCAGGCCTTCACATAGCGCCTGATACAGTTGTGAAGGATGACGAACCAGTTGCAGGGGATCAGTCGGGAAAATCATGCCCCAGGCAAAGTTTGGATCGGTCACCTGACGACCATACAGTTCACCGCCAATAAAGTTACCAATCCGGCCAAACATTAACCCTGTCGGTACGCAAGGTGCGATAAAATCTAGAGTCTGGAACCAGGTCATCTTATATTTCTTGCACCACCATAACATGGCCAAAATGACCCCGAGGAAACCGCCGTGGAAACTCATACCGCCGGTCCAGATCTGGAACAGCCATAAAGGATCGGCCAGGAACTGGGAAAAACCGTAGAAGAAGACATAACCGACACGGCCACCGATGATCACACCGAGAGCGCCGAAGAAGATCAGGTCAGACACCATATCCGGTGTCCAGCCACGTTGTTTGGCGCGAAACGTCGCCAATCCCCAGGCAAATAAAAATGCCAGTAAGTACATCAGTCCATACCAGTGGACTTGTAAGGGCCCGAGCGAAATCGCAACGGGATCAATATTGGGATAGGTGAGCATGCCTGTTCCTTGTGATTCTGTTTTGCACAGATTTTAGCTTAAAGCAAAGAAAAATGTTGTACATTCAATGTGTAAAGATCGAGAGCGTAAATTATGTGTATCGTGGCATTGGCTTGGCGGGTTCTGGATCAGAGCCCATTATGTCTGATTTCAAATCGGGATGAGTTCTATCAGCGTCCTACGCAGGAGCTGCATGAATGGGAGAATAGTCCGATAATTGCCGGGCAGGATCTACAGTCGGGTGGTACCTGGATGGGGATTACGGCTTCCGGTCGCTGGGCGGTGATTACCAATTTTCGTGATGGACAGGACAAAGGGAATTATCCGACTTCACGTGGACATATCATCCAGAACTTTTTAGATTCTGACTTAACTCCCATTCGTTTTGCCCAAGATCTGGAACAACGTCAATGTGACTATGCTGGTTTTAACCTGTTTATCGGCGATCAAGATCAGGCGGTGTATATGAGCAATCGCGGTGAAGCACCACAAGTACTGGCGCATGGCGTCTATGTGGTTTCGAATGGTCTGATGAGCGAAGACTGGTACAAGACCCACCATTTACGTAAACGCTTTACCCAGGAATTTTTACCGATGCTGCAACAACAGGAGATCGCAGAAGCAAATTTGTGTCATGCAGTTTGGGATATTCTGGAAGATGAACGTAAGGTGATTCCTGAACTTCTGCCAGATACCGGCATCTCGGTTGAAATGGAACAGCTGCTGTCTTCGACTTTTATTCAGAGTCCGGTCTATGGCACCCGATGCTCAAATTTTTTGAGAATGCAGCAGGGACAATGGCACTGGATTGAGAAGTCACAACAAGGTGTGACCGCAGGTCAAACTACTGAGAAAATAATTAGCCTGAAATAATCACCGGATATAAAAAATGCCGACAGATGTCGGCATTTTTTCGTAACTGTTTTTATACGGTTGCTTGTTCCAAAGCTTCACCCGCAATGGCACCGCCATCTTTACGGGTAATGACCACAGTCGCAGAGCGAGGTACTTTGCCTAAACGGCTATAACGCTCGCTTTGGTTGGCTGGCCATGCACCTTCTGGATGCTGAACGTTGACAAAGATCGCTTTATAGTCCGGGGTAATGGTCACGCCGGTAATTTCACAACCCGATGGACCAGTCAAAAAGCGACGAACACGATCATTGCTTAATTTGGCACCGACAAAGGTTTCTTGTCCTTCTGCTTTGGTGCTGGCGGCAATCGCTTTAGCACCATCACCCACAGTACCTGGTAGTGCTGCCAGCATCATGCAGTTGGTTTCATCTGTGTACTGACCATCATCCGTCTGAATCCACAGAATACCGCGAGGATCGAACCACATGCCGTCCGGGCTGGAGAAGTCATTTAAATCATCCAGACCTGACAGGTTGATGTTAGAGGCAGCACGTGCTTCTGCACCGAATAAGAAGATATCCCAAGTGAATGTGGTGGCATTGACTGCATTCTCAGCTTCACTAAAACGAATGATATGACCATTCATATTACCTGAATTGCTAGCTGACGAGCCTTTAAAGTCGATGTAGCTACGTGGGTTGGCAGCATCAGTTTCATATGCACGACCACGGTTGCTGTTGTTGGTTAAGGTTACATACACTTCACCATTTTCCGGATTGACGGCAACCCATTCTGGACGGTCCATTTTGGTCGCACCAACATGGTCAGCAGCAAGACGGGCATTGATGACGATGTCATCTTGGCCTGCAAATGGATAGATTTCATTGGCAGCAGTTAAACCATTTTTGCCATGAGTAAGTTCTAACCATTCACCTGTACCGTCATCATTGAATTTAGCGACATATAATGTCCCTTTATCCATGTATTTATCACCAGCGGTATAACCACCATTGACGTCTTTTGGATCCCAGACTGCTTCAGAAACAAATTTATAGATATATTCGCCTGTCGCATCATCACCCATATAGAAAGCTAATGGCTGACCCGGAATAGGGTTACTACAGCGGCAGTCTTCGTGTGCAAAACGACCCAGTGCAGTACGTTTAACTGGACGTGTAGTCGCGCTAAATGGATCAATCTCTACAATGAACCCACAGGTATTCATGACATTACGATAATCTGCTAAAGCATTTGCGCCTTTAACTGAAATATCCCAACGATCATAAAGTCCTTTATCACCGGTTAATTCAGCAATAGGAGTATTCCAACGGTACTGAGACGAACGAGCATCAGTACCGCCACGACCATAACGTGATAATGAAATTTCTTCTTTTGCAATAGCGCGGGTGTCATTGGCTTGACGAGCGAAATAACCACTCCAGTTTTCTTCAGCCGTTAAGTAAGTTCCCCATGGCGTATAACCATTACCACAGTTTGCAAAGGTACCGCGAGTCAACGTCCCATCTGGTGAGAAAATAGTTTTGACTAAGTCAGAACCACGCGCTGGTCCATTAATTTCCATTTCGGTTGCTGCAGTGATACGACGGTTAAAATTAGAATTCAAGTTGATTTTAACGTCTTGTGTATTTGTATCTTTGCTAATCTCAATAACAGAAACACCGTGCGCATTCACTTCACGGAGCACCTGATCTTCTGGGCGTACGCCATCGATGGTAATTGTACTTTCTGGTGTATGGAGCTGAGACTGTTGTAGGTATTCGTGGTTTAAAACAAGTAAACCTTGTGTTGATTCTTTGGCAGCATAATTTTTGTTGGTTGGATGCATACCGAAGAAGCTCATACCATCATGGTTATCGCCTGAACGGAACTGGTAAGAAGCACCAGAAGCTAAGGTCGTATCTGTCTTTTCTGGATAAGCAGGGTTGATTGGATCGCCTACTGCATATAGCACTTTAAGTTCATAACCTTCAGGAACACTAAAGAAGTTTTGAGTATTCTTGCGAACCGGCTCAAAGGCTAATTTATTCGGACGTGCTTTTAGATCACTCCAGGCATGTTGATCTGGGCTAGTGGTGTCTGGCGGTGTAGTTGGATTATTGTCAGGAGTACCAGAATCATTATCATCATCTGAACAACCACTTACTGTTGCCGCAAATGCTAATGCCATTGCCCCACTTGTAGTTTTCGCAATAAAGCTGCGGCGACTAGTATATTGATCCAGAATCGTTTGGAAGTGCGTGTTATTTGAGTTGTTACTGTCTTCAACCAGATCCTGGCAAGGTATCATGTCTTCGTTTTTCATTTTAAAGTCCCAATTAAAAAATAAGTGCTTGGTGGTGTAGAAGTTTTTAATACCTTAAGCTTGGGATATGACAGTAATCTTAAGAAAATATTGCATTAAAGTTAAATAAATCAGTATCTTATTGAAATCTAAGAAACAAAAAGACAGCCAGAGCTGCCTGAGTAAAACGATATTTTTTTTGTTTTGGCTGGTTATTGTTATTCAGTCTTTAAACGGCGTTTTTCAATCAGTTTCCCTGCCAGTAAACCCAGTTCAAACAGCAGCCACATCGGGACAGCCAGCATGATCATCGACAGGGCATCCGGTGGCGTCACAAACATTGCCACAAAGAAGCAACCCACAATAATAAAGCGCCGTTTCTCGATCAGAGTCTGTGTCGAAACTGCGCCAATCAAGATCAGAACCAGGGTAATAATGGGAATCTCAAAAGTAAAACCAAAGACCAGAAACAGCTTTAAACAGAAGCTGAGATAACTGTTGATGTCGGTCATCGGGGCCACAGTTTCAGGTGAAACACTGATAAAAAAATGCAGAATCGAGGGCAATGCCACAAAGTAGGCAAAGCTGATCCCGGTATAAAACAGCACGATACTGCCGATCAAAAGCGGCAAGGCCAAGCTCTTTTCTTTGGCATACAGCGCAGGCTTAATAAAGGTCCAGAGCTGATACAGGATAAAAGGCATCGCGATCATCAGTGCGACAAAGAAGTTCAGCTTAAAAGGTGCCATGAACGTTGCAGTGACATCTGTGGCAATCATAGTCGAGCTGGCAGGTAGCTGTGCACGCAAGGGTTCGGACAACCATTGATAAGTCTGATTGGCAAAGGGTAATAAGCAGAAAAACAGGCCAATCAGGACAGCAACCACTTTAAACAGATGCTTTCTTAAGATGATCAAATGCTGGGTAATCGGCATCTGTTCAAGGTTCAGCGCTGCAGCATCATTTGAGGCTGGTGTGGTCGGCAAGGATGTCATACGGCCACCTTCATTTCTGTATAGTGTTGTTCTGAAATCACGGTTTGAATTGCTGTAGGCTTAGGTAAATACACGGAGGATACAGGCTGTATCACCGGCTGATAGCTGAGCAAGGGCTGAGCAGACTGAGGTTTTATTTTTAATTGATCAGCTGCAATCGGCTGCTGCAAATCTGCCATTTGTGCCTGCATCTTGGCTTCCAGTTCCTGAATTCGTTGCATTTCAGCCTGCATCTGTTCACGTAGCTCAGACAGGCGCAATTCACGATCAAGATCATTCTGAACGTTGCTCACCATACGCTTGATCTTGCCGTACCATGTTCCGACAAAACGGACTGCTTCCGGAAGCTTATCTGGCCCAAGAACCAAAAGCGCAATAATCCCGAAAATCAGCAGCTCGGTCATTCCGATATTGAGCATAGCGAACTCTTAACTTTTAACCGAATGTTCAGGAGTTTTGACCTGGGCATCAATGGTGCGTGGCTCTGCAAGCTTGGCCTGTTCAGCCTCTTCATCCTTTACTGATTTTTTAAAGTCTTTAATCGCGCCGCCAACGTCTTTACCCAAATTTTTAAGTTTCGATGTGCCGAACAATAAAATCACCACAATTGCAAAAATCAGCACATGCCAAATTGATAATCCTGCCATTAGTTTATCCTCTATATTTCATGCACCTATCTCAGCAGGCTTGTATGACAGCGCAGTGACGTTTTGATGACAGTTTGCCGACACGGCAGCAGGGGAATGAATCACTCATATAAAAAATTTCATAATTCAATGAAAAGTATGCTGTGCTAGCATACAGCCTGATATGGAAATCTCAGCAGCATTGTCATGGCCTTGATTCTTCCCCTCCTGTCTTTTCTGATCGGTTATTGGGGTGTGCAATATTTAAAACCGGTTCGACCTCTCTTGGCAGCTTTACTGGCACGGGTCCTAATTCCGGTACTGATTATCTACAATATGGTGTTTTATCAAGAGGGCAGTTTGTGGCTAATTGCCTTCAGCTTTTTCTGTTCCTGTGTGTTCTTTGCCTTATTTTATTTCACCCTGAAAAATAAACTGCGTGCCTTATGCCTGAGCTATTTAAATGGGGCATGGCTGGGGATCCCTTTTGCACTGGCAGTTTTTGGCCCGCAAGCGACCAGTACCGTGGTGGCGCTGTACATTGGTGGTTCTTTGTTTGGCAATGTCTGCGCCGTGATGGCAGTCAGTGAAGCCAGACAAGATAGTGGCTATATTTTAAAGAATGTGCTGCTCTCACCTCCAGTGGTCGCTTTATCCATGGCGGCTTTATTGTCATTTTGGGATTTGAGTTACTGGCAGCAAGTGTCTTGGGTAGAGATGCTGTATCAGGCCAATAAAGTGCTGGTGACTTTTAGTGGCATGTGTGTGCTGGGAATGTGGCTGAGCAATGTGCGGATCAGCCGCTTTGATTTACAGCGCAGTCTGCAACTCATTTTTTATAGGGGGTTGTTTGCTGTTTTACTATGTGGCGCAGCTTATTTTTATTTGCCTATTCCACAACAGACGCTGACTTATGCGGTAATGCTGATGTTCTTTTTATTGCCGCCTGCAGCCAATATTGTGGCACTGGAAACCCATTATCAGGGAACAGGCCATTCCGCCAAATATATTGCCTCAGGAACTTTGGCCAGTGCGATCTTGATTGCCCTATATGGGGCGGTCGTGCATGTATTGATGCCTACACTATAGATTCCCTCTCCTTTTAGGAGATGAGTAGCACTGCTGCGCAAGGGAGAGGTGAATAATCCCTCCCAACCTCCCTTTTACTAAAGGGAGGAGATCAAAAGCTTACTTCGCTAAACTTGCCTTAAACAATTTCATGGCTTGTCCACGATGACTGATTTTATTCTTTTCTTCCTTGCTCATTTCTGCACTGGAAATACCCAGTTCAGGCAACCAGAACAGCGGGTCATAACCAAAACCATTTTCACCACGTGCTGCCTCTAGAATCTCGCCTTTCCAGATGCCCTGGAAAATTTGTGGGAGCGGATCTTCAGCATGTTGGACTAGTGCCAGTACGCAAACAAACATGCCTTCAATCGCTTCACCATCTTGACGAAGCGGTTTGAGATCGGCCAGCAGTTTTTCATTATTGGCGGCATCGTTGCCATGCTCACCGGCATAACGAGCCGAGTAAATGCCGGGAGCGCCTCCAAGAACCGGCACACAAATGCCTGAATCATCCGCAATAGCAGGTTTTCCGGAAATTTTAGAAGCATGGCGAGCCTTAATAATGGCATTTTCGACAAAACTTAAACCATCTTCGATCGCATCTTCGATATTCAATTTGCCTTGAGCCACGACTTCAACCGGCAGTTGTAGCTCGGCAAACAGTTTTTCAAACTCGGCAATTTTACCTTTGTTATTACTCGCCAATACCAATGTGCCTTGGGATAACCAGTCAGTTGTAGCCATGTCAAAAACTCATTATTAGATAAAGAATGGGCGCTATTTTAGCAATGGATCAGGAACTTGCGGCAATAAAAAAGCACCCGAAGGTGCTATTTATACCATTCAGCTTATTGTGCCTGAATCCATCTGTCGGCACGGTCACGAGCCTGACGGATCTGCTCTTGGGTCAAATTCGCCGCCAAGGCAGTTTTTCTGCCTTCCGACAGCGTAATCACCTTATTGTCGAGCATGCCATCACGGGTAGACAGTTCATACCACTGGTACGCGCCCATGTAGTTTTTCTTTTTCTCTTCCATCATTGCCAGGTTAAAGCTGGCACGGTTATCGCCACGGCTTGCTGCTTTTTCAAAATACTGACGGGCCAGAGCTTCATCTTTTCTGGTACCAATGCCATCTGCCAGCATACGGCCGACATTCAGCTGAGCAACCGCCAGACCTTGGTCTGCCGCTGCCTTATACCAGGCAAAGGCCTGTCGTTCATCTTTTTGAATGTCTTTACCATACTGGTATTTGGTGGCCAGATAAAACTGTGCACCAGCCTGACCGGCTTTCGCTGCTTTGGTCAGACTATTGATATCCATGATGGAATACTGAGCCGCTTGACTGGCAACAGAAGGACTAGGTGCAACATAATCTGCATGGGCTTGCATGCCAAAAAGTCCAGCCAGTAGCGTCGTACTTAATAATAATTTTTTCATAGCGCGCTCACTCGATAAATTGCGACTTCACCAAATAGATTAGGGAGATGCTTGCTCAGCAAACTATCTTCTTGATTCCCGTTCACAGCGAGTCGATTAATAATTTTGATGTTATTTTCCGCACAAAGTGCTTCAAAGTCACGAAATGTACATAAGTGGATATTCGGGGTGTTATACCACATATACGGCAAGGCTTCAGAAACCGGCATTTTCCCTTTGATTGCCAAGAAAGACCGGGTCTTCCAATGCGCAAAGTTCGGAAAGGTAATAATGGCCTGTTTCCCCACACGCACCATATCACGCAATAATACGTCAGGTGCATCTACAGCCTGCAAAGCTTGTGCCATGACCACATTGTCAAAAGACTGGTCGGCAAAACGGCTTAAACCGAGGTTTAAGTCCTGCTGGATGATATTTAACCCGCGACTGACCGCAATTGCAATCTTTTCCTGATCAATTTCTAATCCGTATGCACGAATATCGTGCTTTTTACTCATTTGTGCCAGCAGTTCACCATCGCCACAACCGAGGTCAAGTACGCTAGAGCCGGGCTTAATCCACTTTTCAGCGAGTTGTTGATCGATACGCATTATACGGCCTCCTTTGGTGTTGCTTTCAGGTGTTCTTCACCACCCAGGAATGCACGCAAAGATTTTACATAGAGCGGAATAGGAAACAGGAAAGAGTCATGACCCTGTTCAGCATCAATATCCAGATAGCTCACAGGTTTGTGATTGCTAATTAAGGCATCCACGATTTCTTGCGAGCGGGCAGGAGTAAAACGCCAGTCAGTCGTGAATGACACCACCAGGAATTTGCACTGGGTATTGGCCATGGCTTTTTTGAGTGACTGTTCATATTCACGCGATGGATCAAAATAATCCAGTGCTTTGGTCATGATCAGATAGGTATTGGCATCGAAGTTACGGCTGAACTGCTCACCCTGATAACGCAGATAGCTTTCGACCTGGAATTCGACATCGAAGCCATACATAAATTTGCCTGATTTTAAATCACGACCAAACTTCTGCTTCATGGCTTCTTCGGACAGGTAAGTAATATGACCAACCATACGTGCCAGAATCAGACCACGTTTTGGATAGCTGTCATTTTCCAGATAACGGCCATTATGGAAATCTGGGTCTGACAAAATCGACTGACGTGCCACTTCGTTAAAGGCAATATTCTGTGCAGAAAGCTTTGGAGCGCTGGCAATGATCACGCACTTTCTTAAACGGTTTGGATAATCCACTGACCATTGCAATGCCTGCATGCCACCCAGTGAACCACCAATGATGGCATCCCAGGTATCAATCCCTAAACGATCAGAGAGCAGGGCCTGGGTTTTGACCCAGTCGCGTACCGTAACCAGTGGAAAATCCGGGCCATAAGGACGGTTATCATTTTCAGGGTTTGGCGAGATCGGGCCGGTAGAACCGCTACAGCCACCAATATTATTCAGTGAAACCACAAAGAATTTTGAAGTATCAATGGCTTTGCCGGGACCAATACATGAATCCCACCAACCGGCTTTTTTATCATCTTCATGATGATAGCCAGCAGCATGGTGATGGCCGGAAAGAGCATGACAAATCAGAATGGCATTGGACTTATCGGCATTGAGTTCGCCATAAGTTTCAACCATCAGTTCAAAACGTGGGAGGATGCGACCGCATTCAAGCTCTAACGGCTCTTCAAATTGGAACTTTTGTGGGACAACAATGCCCACTGAGTCAGCTGGAAAAGACACGGGGAGGATTCGCCTTAAATCTTTAGTATGAATAATAAAAGGATACCATTTGCCGGTATCCTTCTAAAGTCATTTTAGTGCTATGAATTATCGCTAATTCTAATACAGCCGTTTAGACCGCAGCAGCAATCACCTGATCAGTGCTTAACACACCCTGATCAATCAGGCGGTTGGTCGAGGCAATAATCGCTTCGATAGAAGAAGTCACAATGTTGTCATGTACCCCGGCACCAAAGGCAGATTTACCGGTACCTTTCACTTGAAGTTCGATCAAGGCCAAGGCTTTGGCATGTGCACCCGAACTGATGCTGCGCTCTTCATAGTTTACCACGTCAATTGGTAACTGAAGTGCATCCAAAATCGCAGAAATTGGACCATTGCCTTCACCACGAACACGACGTGACTGGCCATCAATTTCAAGATCAAGCTCAATCACCTGATTGCCGTTATCATCCGACAATTTGTAGTTTTTCGCAGAATAGTGAACGTTTTTAGCATCCACATAGGTTTCCTTGAACAACTTCCAGATTTCAGTTGCACTGATTTCAGTGCCTTGCTCATCGGTACGTTTTTGTACGATCTGAGAGAATTCAATTTGTAAACGACGCGGCAAAATCACGTTGTAGTTAGATTCTAACAAGTAGGCAATACCACCTTTACCTGACTGTGAATTGACACGAATCACGGCATCATAGTCACGGCCCAAATCTTTCGGGTCGATTGGCAAGTACGGCATATCCCAAATTTCTTCGTTCTTCTGGAATTCGAAACCTTTTTTGATCGCATCCTGATGCGAACCCGAGAATGCAGTAAACACCAAATCACCGGCATAAGGATGACGCGGGTGCACAGGTAAACCGGTACATTCTTCCACAGTCGCAATGATTTCATTGATGTTGGAGAAATCCAAGTTTGGTGCTACGCCTTGGGTATACATGTTCAAGGCAATCGCAGCCACGTCGACGTTACCGGTACGCTCGCCATTACCAAACACACAGCCTTCGACACGATCAGCACCGGCCATAATCGCCAATTCTGAAGCGGCAATGCCACAGCCACGGTCGTTATGACAATGCACAGAAATGATCACGCCGTCACGACGCTGAATGTTACGGTGCATCCATTCGATTTGATCGGCATAGATGTGTGGGCCTGAAACTTCTACCGTTGCAGGCAAGTTCAAGATCACTTTATTGGTCGGTGATGCTTCCCAGATCTCAGTCACAGCATCGCAGACATCTTTCGCAACTTCTAATTCGGTTGCAGTAAAACATTCCGGGCTGTACTGAAATACGAATTCAGTTTCCGGTTGTTTTGCGGCATATTCTTTTACTTTCTGTGCAGCATTGATCGCTAACTGTTTTGCACCTTCAACATCAACATTCAAGACTTTATTGCGGAATGTCGGCGAGTTGGAATTATAGATATGCACAATGGCACGTTTTGCACCTTGTAAAGATTCAAAGGTACGTTGAATCAAATGATCACGTGCCTGAACCAATACCTCGATATAAACATCATCCGGAATATGACCTTCTTCAATCAATTTACGGGTGAAATCGAAATCAATTTGCGATGCTGACGGGAAGCCGATTTCAATATGCTTGAAACCGATTTTCACCAGCATCTGGAACATCTTGAATTTCTGCTCCATGTTCATTGGCTCAAAGATCGCTTGGTTACCGTCACGCAGGTCGGTACTCATCCAGATTGGCGCTTTGCTGATTTCATTGTTCGGCCATTGACGGTCTGGAAGATCGACACGGTGGTACATGCGACGATATTTTTTACTTGGATCAGCCAACATCATGAGAGAGCTCCTTGTGTAGTCTGGCGTACCGTGATCTTGGATGAAGCGGTCGCGGGGACTACGGCATAGATTTTGTCTATAATTGTGTTCATGCGAGGGAAGCAAACGGGTGAAAAACGGGCGAATATTTGTTTGAAATATTGCTGCACTGGATTTGCCGGATCGCTGCATGAGTACCCTATAATTTACAGTTTAATCCAGTTGATACGAAAAGTTTTTGCTTTTTTAAAAGAATCCAAGATTATTTTAATAAATTTTTCTTTATTTTGTTATTTTTTGCAAATAATTTTCATTTTTCATGGAAATATATTAATTATTTATCTATAAATTACCTAATTGTTTTATTTTTTGATCATCTAGACATGCTTTGAATTCTACACTCATTGAGCAGTCTGGGAGTAAAAAAAGTACTTGAAATAAAAATATTTTTAGTACTTTGTGCATAAACTGGAGAGGGGTTTCGGTTGTCTAGAGAACGAGGCTGCCGGATTACAATTCGGACCACATACGGATCAGGTTGTGATAGATATTGGTCAGTCTCATGACTTCCGGATAACTGTCCCCTTGCTCTTTGCGAAGCTGACGGATGCTTTCGTCCAGAGTAAACAGCAGATGTCTCTTTTGATCTTCACGAATCAGGCTCTGTACCCAGAAAAATGAAGCAAAACGTGTGCCCCGAGTAATACTGCTGACTTCGTGTAAACTGGTAGAAGGGTAGAGGACCATATCACCTGCTGGCAGCTTCACTTCATGATAGCCATAAGTATCTTCAATCACCAGATCACCGCCTTCATATTCTTCGGGTTCACTGAGAAATAAAGTACAGGACAGGTCGGTGCGAAGTTGCTGATGTGTTCCCCGGATCAGACGAATTGAATTATCGACATGAAAACCAAAACTTTCATGCTCATCATAACGGTTAAAAAGCGGGGGAATAACCTGGCGTGGCAGGGCGGCCGTCTGGAAAACCGGATTTTTCCAGATCGCCTGAAGCACCAGCTCACTGAGCTGATGGGTTAAAGGGTCCTGTTCGGAAAGTTGTTGATTCTGTTTGACCGAGGCGGACAGGGTGCCTGCCGTGATTTTTCCACCGACCCAATCTGCTGTTTCCATCAATTTACGGAATTCGGCGACTTGTTCTTTAGTTAAAACTTGAGGAATGTGATGAATCACAGCGCATATCCTTTTAAATTGATCATGATAAAAATAGCCTCATAGAGAGGCTATTTTAGATCAGTTTAAGTTAATTCCATAATTATTTTATGGGATTTCTTAGTACTTGAAGTTGATTGCCAATACTGCGTTACGGCCATCAGCTTCGTTAGCATAATGTGCAGCATGCGCACTGGTGAAATAACGTTTATCTGAAATGTTATTTACATTCAGCTGCAAGTTCACATTTTCGTTCACATCATATTTCGCCATCGCGTTATAAGTCGTAAAGGTTGGCAAAATTTTGGTTGAGGTCGTCGCAGTATTTGGATTGGTATTGGCAAACACCTGATCGCGATATTGCACGCCAGCACCTAAGGTGAGTTTAGGCAGGACCTGGTAGGTGCTCCACAAGTTGGCGCTGTGTTTGGCCACGAATGGAAGCGGACGACCTTCTTGGGCAACACTATTGTAAGCCGCTTTGGTTAA
>NZ_JBAPXX010000007.1:0-13360 GCF_049284435.1 Acinetobacter sp.
GTGATGTTCTGGGACGGATCCTTGATGTCACAGGTCTTGCAGTGCACACAGTTGGCTGCATTAATCTGGAAACGCTTGGAACCGTCATTATTTTCCATGATTTCATACACCCCCGCCGGGCAGTAACGCTGTGCGGGCTCGTCCCATGTCGGCAAGTTCACTTCCACCGGAATCGAAGCATCGGTGAGTTTCAAATGTGCTGGCTGGTTTTCTTCATGAATAGTGTTCGATACAAACACTGAAGACAGGCGGTCAAAGGTCAGCTTGCCATCCGGTTTTGGATAGTTCGGCTTGAAGTTCACTGTATCGACAGTTTTTAATGCCTTGAAGTCAGGCAACAGATCATGCAGAGTGAATGGCACTTTAAACACGTTCTGGTCGATAAAGTTAAAGGCACCACCGATCCATTGACCGAACTTGTGCATCGCCGGGCCAAAGTTACGCGAGTTATAGAGCTCTTCTTTCAGCCAGCTGTTGTTGAACTTGTCGGTATAAGCGTTCAGTTCTTTGACAAAGAAATCTTCGCCTTCAACTACACGTGCTACCGCCAGATCCCCACCTTTTTCTACACCGGCCGCAATCGCTTCAAACACCGCTTCACCGCAGAGCATGCCGGATTTCATTGCCGTATGTGAGCCCTTGATTTTGGCAAAATTCAGGAAGCCGGCATCATCACCAATCAATGAGCCACCCGGGAAGGTGAATTTTGGTAGCGAGTTAAAACCACCTTTGGTCACGGCACGGGCACCATAAGAAATACGCTTACCACCTTCCAGATATTGTTTGATCAATGGATGGGTTTTCCAGCGCTGCATTTCCATAAACGGATACATGTGCGGGTTTTGATAAGATAGGTCTACGATCATGCCCAAAGTCACCTGATTGTTTTCAGCATGATATAGCCACCAGCCACCTGAAGAGCCAGTCTCATTCAATGGCCAGCCGGCACCGTGCATCACCAGACCCGGTTTGTGCTTGGCAGGATCGATTTCCCAGAGTTCCTTAATCCCGATACCGTAGTGCTGTGGATCAGCGTCCTTGTCCAGGTTGAACTTTTGGATTAAACGCTTACCGAGGTGACCACGACAACCTTCTGCAAATAACGTGTATTTGGCATGCAGTTCATAACCCGGGGTAAAGTTGTGCGTCGGTTCGCCATCTTTCCCAATACCCATGTCGCCAGTTTGGATGCCTTTTACCGTGCCATCGGCATGGTACAGAATTTCAGAGGCTGCAAAGCCTGGGAAGATCGACACTTCCAGTTCTTCCGCTTTCTGGCCTAACCAGCGCACCACGTTGCCGAGCGAGATGACATAGTTGCCATCATTGTGCATGGTTTTAGGCACCATCCAGTGCGGTGCTTCCTGTGATTTTTCATCTGACAGCAGGAAGAAGGTTTTATCTTCAGTCACCGGGACATTAAGCGGGGCACCCTGTTCTTTCCAGTCCGGGAACAGCTCGTTCATGGCACGTGGTTCAAGCACCGCACCGGAAAGAATATGTGCACCGACTTCGGAGCCTTTTTCTACGACACAAACGGACAAATCGTTTAAGTTGTTTTCAATTGCAAGTTGACGGATTTTGATCGCAGCAGAAAGACCCGCAGGGCCTGCGCCTACGATGACGACGTCAAACTCCATCGATTCACGTTCGATGTGTTCCATGTAGGACTCCTCATATTACTATTCGGTGGCAACCATAACCGGATGGTTGGGTGCTGCCATAAGTGTTCTTGGTTCCTAGACACAAAAATGCTGGTGTCTTTGATAATCTGGGCTAGTATAGTTTTAAAGCCGGTTTTAGCCAATTGGCTGAAACATATTATTTTTCCGTCATTAAGGTCTTCTTTTATGGATAAGCCAGTACCCAGCACAAATCCGACGAAAAAAGTAACTTATCCCGATGATAAAAATTTAATGGATATCGCACAATACTTAAAAGATGCACAGGGCAGTCACAAAAGGTCAATTCCCCCTTTGGAGCAATGGCAGCCAAAGCATTGCGGAGCAATGGATCTGAAGGTTTTAGCTAACGGCGAATGGTGGCACGAAGGTCAATTGATCAAGCGTCAGAAGATGATTGACCTGTTTGCAACGGTGCTCTGGAAAGAAAACGATAAATTCTATCTAAAAACACCGGTAGAAATGATTGAAATTGAAGTTGAAGATGAACCTTTATTTGTCAATCAGGTCGATCGGGTTGAGATCAATGGAGTGACTTATCTGCAACTGGGCACGACCACGCAAGACCTGATTATTGTCGATGCTGAACATCCGATCTTTATGCGTGAATATAAAGGTGAACTACGGCCTTATCTGCATGTACGTTTTGGGATCAATGCCCTAATCCAGCGTGCGGCATTTTTACATCTGGTCGAGATGGGCGAGCTTGATGAAAATCCGGCAGGCGAAACCGTTTTAAGTTTGAAAAGTGGTGATTTAGACTTGCATTTGAGCACCTGAGGTTTAAGCTTGATCGCTAGAAATTTCAAACAAGCCACCTGCAACGTTATGAGCGCTATTCAACCAATTTCCCAGCTATTAGACCCGATGCCCAATGCCACGGCAGATGCGCCGATTGGTATTTTTGACTCAGGCGTAGGTGGCTTGTCAGTCGCCCTGGAAATTGCCCGCCATTTGCCTAATGAGCGCTTTGTCTATTATGCGGATACTGCGCATGTGCCTTATGGTCCGAGAGATGATCAGGAAATTCGTGCCCTGACGGCTCAGGCGATTGAATGGCTTTATCGTCAAGGTTGTAAAGTTGCGGTGGTGGCTTGTAATACCGCTTCCGCTTTTAGTCTGGATTATTTGCGTGACTATTATGGTGAAAACTTTCCGATTATCGGTTTAGTACCCGCGCTTAAACCGGCCGTCTTGAATACCCAGTCAAAAACGGTGGCGGTACTGGCCACGCCCGCGACCTTCCGGGGCCAGTTGATTAAAGATGTCATTGCCCGTTTTGCCGAACCGGCTCAAGTTAAAGTCCTGCCTGTGACCAGTCTAGATCTGGTGCCTTTTGTTGAGGCTGGAGAGCAGATGAGTACAGCCTGTTTGCACACATTAAAAGAGATTTTACAACCAGTTGTAGATCAGGGCGCTGATTATTTAGTGTTAGGATGTACACATTACCCCTTTCTAAAATCGTCAATTCAGTATATTTTTGGTCAAAAGCTGACATTAATTGACTCAGGATTCGCGGTTGCAAGACAAACGGCCCGAATTTTAATTAAAAATGGGTTATTATTTGAGCGTGAGTCTAGCGAAAGCGTAAAAATTGAACTGGTGGTGAGTGGGCAGAATGCTGAACAGCTCCGACCGATTTTGCAGCACCTGATTCCGGCCGATTTAAAATGGCAGGTCAGTAATATGAGTGCGGTCTAAAACTCATTTTTATAATTTAAGAAGAAAGATATTTTGATTTTGGGGTGGCCATATTGGGTAAAGAAGCATGTGATGATGCATTTTTTACGCAAATGTACAGGAGAAGAGGATAGCCCATGCTGGATAAACGGTACCAAGTGTTCATCTCAACCTCTGGGGCAGAAATGCAACCGGAGCGCATCATTCTGTCTCAAACACTGGTAGGAATGGGGTTTTTCTCGTGGGGGCTGGAACAGCGTACACCGCTGAATACAGCATTTGCACGCCGCCAGATTGATGACTGTGATTATGTCGTGATTCTGCTGGGAAGCCAGTATGGGGAGCAGTCGGTATCGGGTGTCGGCTATATGCATCTCGAATATATTTATGCAGTGACCAAGCAAAAACCGATTATTGTGTTTATGCATGATGATCCGGCATCACGTGACAGTGCATTGCATGATGCCAAACCGGAATTACAGGAAAAATTTAAGGAATTCCGTCAACTGTTACAGCAGGAAGTGGATCAGGTCTTTACTTACCGCAGCATGCGCGATCTGGAAATGGCAGTGCGTTTTAACATGCCACAAATGCTGGAGCGTTATCCGGTGACCGGCTGGGTGCGTCCGCAAAATACCCAGGCGCTGCATGACGAGATTGACCAGCTTAAAGCTAAAGTGGCCCAACTGGAACGCGATGGCGGAACTGCAGAGGTTGATCCATTCTTGAGCTTGCCCAAAGTGGCGATGCATGAAGTTTTTTCTTTTGAATACCGGATGCATGCTTATCAGGATGGTAACTTCAAGGAAATCAAAGTCCAGAAAAAACTGACTTGGGCACAATTATTGGCGTTGCTGGGTTCAACCTTTGTTAATCCGACCCCTGAGGAATTTTTCTCGAAGCGTATGAATGAATATCTGAATGAAACCGGTCTGCAAGATGCTCTTGTAGAAATGCCGCGTGCACATGCAGTGACGCGTGCCCAGATGAATATTCGTGCCTTGCATAGTTTGAAAATCCAAATGCGCCAGAATGACTGGATTGTGCCATCCGGTCGTGATGACCGACAGCGCATGCTGTGGCAGATCACGCCAAAAGCGCAAAAGTTGCTGGACAGCAGCTTGCTGGATTTAGATCGCACTTTTCAATATAAGTCAGCGTATTAATCCATAGAGAGAATAAATAAAAAGCTGTTAAAGTACAGGGGTTGATATCCTGACGGACGAACTGAATGTATTCTCCTGCTAAAGCGAAAGTGACGATTATATTGGCAAACTTGGGCACACCAGATGAGCCTACGATTCCAGCGGTACGCCGTTTCCTCAAGCAGTTTTTATCTGATCAGCGTGTGATTGAAATTCCCAAACCGATTTGGCAAATCATTCTGCGCTTATTTATTTTGCCCTTCCGTCCAAAGCGGGTGTCACAGGCCTATGCGCAAGTATGGGGACAAGATTCGCCGATGCGTGAAATTCTGTTTGAGCAGGTGGCAGCAGTCAAGACGCATTTAACCCAGCTTTATCCGCAGTTTGAATTGAATGTGGTATCTGCCATGACCTATGGCAATCCGAATATTCAGGATGTCTTGGCACAGGTCTCCGTGCAGCCACAGGAACACGTGATTCTATTTCCCTTGTTTCCACAATATTCTGCCACGTCGACCGCACCTCTATACGATGCTGTGGCGAAATGGGTGGTTAAACAGCGTAATTTACCCGGTTTGACTGTGATCCGGGATTATTATCAACATCCTTTATTTATCCAGTCGCTGGCTCAAAGCGTACGTGACTATCAGGGAATTCATGGTCAGCCAGAGAAATTATTGATGTCTTTTCACGGCATTCCACAGCCTTATGCTGATAAAGGTGATCCTTATGCCGACCGTTGCCGGATCACGGGCAAATTGGTGGCGGAAGCCTTGGGTTTAAATGAAGATCAATATGCGATCAGCTTCCAGTCACGTTTTGGCAAGCAGGAATGGATCAAGCCCTATACCGATGTTTTGCTGGAAGATTGGGCCAAGCAAGGGGTGAAATCAATTCAGGTGATGAGTCCTGCATTTTCCGCGGACTGTCTGGAGACGCTTGAAGAGCTGGCGATAGAAAATGCCGAGACCTTTAAAGCAATGGGTGGCGAAAGCTATCGCTATATTCCGGCATTAAATAGCCGTGAAGATCATTTGCGATTGCTCAATAGTCTGCTTCAGGCTAATCTGGATGCATTGACACAGACACTTGCCCATTAACTTGCCCGAGGTTTTTCACCCCATGTTACAAGTCAAAATTGTTCCGGTTACTGCATTTCAGCAAAACTGTTCCATCGTTTGGGATACGGACACTAAAGAAGCCATTTTGATTGATGCAGGGGGCGAACCTGAAAAACTGAAAGCTGAAGTGGAAGCACTGGGTTTAACGGTTAAAGCCCTGTGGCTCACTCATGGCCATCTGGATCATGCGGGTGCGGTGGGTGCATTAAAAAAGGCATGGGATGTACCGGTAATCGGACCGCATAAGGAAGATGCATTCTGGCTCGACATGATCCAGGAAGTTTCTGCACGTTATGGCTTTCCGATCCCGGAAAAAGTCGAAGTGACCCAGTGGTTGGAAGGTAGTGAAGTGCTCACCCTTGGCAATGAAGAATTTGAAGTGCGTTTTGCCCCGGGACATACGCCGGGTCACGTGATGTTCTATAACAAAAATTATGACTTGTTATGGACAGGGGATGTATTGTTTAAAGGCTCGATTGGCCGGACTGATTTCCCGCGTGGTAATCATCAACAGCTCTTAGATTCCATTCAGCGTGAATGTTTTAGCCTGCCGGATGAGACCCAATTTATTTCAGGACATGGACCAATCAGTACGATTGGTTTTGAAAAGCAGCATAATCCGTTTGTTGCAGGTAAAGCAGGTTAACAGTTTTAACTCGGGATTGATGAATCGGCTGCATCAATCCCGATGAAATGGTCCGCTATAGGATTGTTTTAATTCTAGAACAATCAGAATGGCAGCAAGAATTAGTAAAATGCCAATCGCAATAATAATCAGATCGAAAAGATAAATTCCAAAGCTCAAACTTATCAGGCTGAGACCAATACATATAAAAAATAGGATTTTTAAGCACCAAAGCCCCATTGCTTTCTCCTGTATGAATAATTTTCTTGATATTTATCGTTATTACACTTAATTACCCAGATATATGATTATTTGAACAGCGGTCCTTAAAAGGCATCTATGGGTATTTTTATCATGTCATTATAGCTTAAAAATTATTAGTTGTTGTTTTTTATTGATAAATAATTGGATGTTTCAATTGTTGTGAAAGGTTAATCACGGGACTGGATTAACCCTGGATCGATCTGATTGGGGTGTTGATTATTCAAGATACTCCCATCCTTTTATTCTTCGCTGTTATCGGCTTGTGGTGCATCTTGGGTAGGCAAACTATATTCTTCATTGGCCCAAGCCCCCAGATCAATCATCTTGCAACGCTCTGAACAGAAAGGACGGTAATCATTATCTTCCCAAGTGGTCAGCTTGCCACAACGCGGACAGTTTAAAGTGGTAGGCATGAGGTGACTCCAAAGAAAAATAAAGGTTCGATTAGGCAAATATAGCCGCACTTGTTAGACTTATGCGGTTTTTATTAGTTTGATCTGATTATGCCGATTCGTCAATTTCAAGCACAGCGTATGCATGCGCCCCGTGATTTTCAAAGCATCAGTCCTGAACCGGTCTGCGTCGAAGTCGGAGCAGGTAAAGGTAAACATGCCTTGTTATTCAGCAAGAACAATCCCGACAGTCAATTGATTGCGATTGAACGTACCCGGGAAAAATTTCTGGCGATGCAAAAACAGCACGCTGTTGAAGGTCAAACCAATTTAAAGACCGTTCATGCCGATGCTTTGCCGTGGATCGTGCATGCATTATATCCGCAACAGGTAGAACAATTCTTTATTTTATATCCAAATCCTGAACCGCATAATCCGGCACAGCGCTGGATCAATATGCCATTTTTTGAGTTTCTGCTTTCCCGCCTGAAAACCGGGGGAACGATTACTTTGGCCAGTAATATTCCTGCCTATATCGAAGAAGCAGAAATACAGGTGCGAGAGCTCTGGAAGCTGCCTTTTGTCAAAGAAGTGATTGCTGCAGATTCGGCGCGTACCCATTTTGAAATTAAATATCTGGAACGTGGCGAATTATGCCAGCAACTGATCATCAGCAAGCCTGAAAGATATGTAACGCGTTTTGATGATTTCCAGCCTTTACAAGGGCAGAATGCCACCGTAGCGGAATAAGCAGATGAGCAAACGCATTGCTATTGTGGGCGCAGGCCCTGCGGGGTTAATGGCGGCAGAAGTGCTCAGTCAGTTTGATTATGAGCTGCATGTCTATGAGCAAAAACCGTCTGCTGCGCGAAAATTCCTGATGGCAGGCAAGACCGGCCTGAATATCTCCCATGCCGAGCCTGTGCCACAGTTTGTACAGCGTTATGATCAGGTGGAGTGGTTGTCTCCCTGGATCAAACGCTGGGATGCGCTCTGGATTCAAGACTGGATGAAACAGCTTGGCATTGAGCCTTATATTGGTTCATCCGGCCGGGTATTCCCGACTGAAATGAAAGCCGCACCCTTGTTGCGTGCCTGGCTCAAGCGTTTGGCTAGTGATGGCGTTCAGTTTCATTACCGACATAAAGTCAGACAGTTGCAGCAGCAACAGCTTGAGCTGCATGATCTGAAAAATAATGAACATCGCACTGAACATTTTGATGCCATTATTCTGGCTTGTGGTGCAGTGTCCTGGTCAGCGTTGGGTAGTGATGGTGCATGGCAAACCTGGTTAAAGCCGGATGAAATTGAGCCTTTTCAGGCCAGTAATGCCGGAGTGGAATATCCCTGGTCTCGGTTTATGCAGCCAGTCTTTGGTCAACCTTTAAAGCGTGTCGAGGCATGGGTTGGGCAAGGTGAAAAGACCATCGGCGATATCGTGATCAGTCATTATGGTCTGGAAAGTGGTCTGATCTATAAGCAGGGTCGGGGCTTACGCGAGCAGCTGAAACAGGGCCAAAACATGCAGCTTAGTCTGGATCTTTTTCCTGACCAAAGTGTTGAACAATTGACGAGAAAACTACAGCCAAGCAAGAAGCAGTCTTTAAGTAATGTCTGGCGTAAAGCCGGATTGGATGGTGCCAAGGCGGCTTTAGTGCGGGAATTGGTAGCCAAGTCATTATGGCAAGATGCTGCTGAATTAGCCAAAAAAATTAAACATTTGACCATTCCACTCACAGGTTTCCGCCCGATTGAAGAGGCGATTAGCTGTGCAGGTGGTGTCAAGCGTGAAGTGTTGTCAGAACAGCTACAATTGAAATCTAATCCACATGTATTTCTGTGTGGAGAAATGCTGGATTGGGATGCACCGACGGGTGGTTATCTGCTGACCGCCTGTTTCGCTACAGGTCGCACGGCAGGTGAGGGTGTGCATCAGTTTCTGACAGCAGATTAAGTCATTTCTGGCGCTTATACTGAGATTCAGGCTCAGCAGAATAGGTCTTGCTAATCCACACTGTTTTAAAGCTGCCAGCTCAGCTTAGATTATTTTTGTATTTGATCTAAGCTGTGTGCCATTCTCGCATCCTAGACTATTCCTTCACTTGCCGGGAAGCTGGTTCTTTCTTGGCGAGATCTGGATATTGCGAACGCCAGCGTTCCAGCTGTTCTTGAGCGTGTAGATATTTCCCTAGACCCTTTACATTCTCACTGGCTTCATTCACGGGTGCAGTTTGAGTCTTGGGAGTATTGAGTAATTTGTCTTGATGTTCCCAGTATTGATACATTAAGCCCTGAATATAACGGCCCTGTTCGGTTTTCAGTTCTAAAGCCTTCAACATATTCAATGCTGACTGGACATGATCACGCTGACGTTGCTGGACAAATTCTTCTGTCATATTTTCATCATCGCGCATGCTGTTTAATTCTTTTTCCAGGTCGCTGCTCATTTCCTGGAAGCGCTGTTCATAATCCGTCAATGCGGCAATATCATTAGGATCATCGGCAGTTTTAGGGAAGTCTTTCAGCGGCTCGGTTTTCAGTTCCTGCATGACTTGATCTGAAGCCGTATTATCTGTTGTCGCTTCAGCCGGAGTTTCGGCAGTTTTCTGGTCACATGCCATCAGCAGCATGGCCGCAGCGAACAACAGCGTTCGTGTCATTCCTGGTATTTTATGCATGATCGCCTCCTGTTTTAATTACTTTTCTTGAACACATAGATATGAGTGACATAAGGAAAATTGATCATTTCCTCTGCGCTCTTGGCTATATATTGCTGGATGATCTGTTCAAATTGTTGTTTTAACTGTGCCTGCTGCTGTACCGGCAGGGCTGCAATAAAACTGGTCGAGAGCAGCCGCTTGGATACCACCTGCTCCACACTACCATGCTGTTGCTGGGTCATTATGGTTTCTGCATAGGGCTGAAATAGCGTTTGCTGTGCAAAGACCTTGCGCCAGGCGCCACTATGATAGCGTGGAGTATCGCCTTCCAAGGGGGCAATACATTCGGCCAAGGCCTGAACCCAGTCTACCCGAGTATCACGCTGATTCCAGATTAACACCAGATAACCATGCGGTTTGAGTACCCGGTCTAATTCTTGTAAGGTAGCAGAATCGGCAAACCAGTGAAATGACTGTGCACAAAATACCGCATTCAGGCTATGATCGGGCAGGGGAAGGTGATGGCTAACGCCTTCAAGAGCATGAATGTCCGGATGCGCCTGTTTTAATTGAGCCAGCATTTCCGGGACAGGATCAATCGCGATAATATGCTTACTGAGCGGGCGTAAATAGGGAATAAACTTGCCAGTTCCACTGCCCAAATCCAGAAGATGCGCATCTGCAGGCAAAGCCAGCGTCTCACTCAGCCATTGGCTGATTTCTGCCGGATAATCGGGGCGCACTTGCTGATAGAGCTCAGCAGACGCACTAAAACCCCGTTTTGCTGCCGGATGTAATGATTGTGTCATATTTTGCGCTTTTTAATCTTTTTGATCGATATAAAATAGCATATTCACTTTTTTGACAGCGTTCATTGACTGAATTGTTGTGGAAGGGTTCGATTTACCAGCACGGGAAAGTTATGGACAAGCAGATTGTTTTTGAAGATGAACATATACGCGCGATTTTTATGCCGGGATCTTCTTCAGAGCTGATTTTTTCATTTGGCGATTTGATTACCCGTGCCAAGGGCCTCAACATCAATGCAGAAAAGTCACTGGCGAAATTCGAGTTTAATGTACTTGGCATTATGCCCAAGCATAAATCCTGGTTTCCGCAAGGTTCCATGTGGAACATGTTACAGGCAATCGCAGATCTGATTGCGCCGTTTCAGCAGCGTATTGCGTATGGCGGCTCGATGGGTGGCTATGCCGCGATCAAATATTCCCGTGCCTTGGGCGTGCAACGGGTGGTGGCGATGGTGCCGCAATACTCGATTGATCCGGAGGATGTACACGATGCCCGCTACAACATGTTCTATCAGCCAGAGCTGAATGCGGGCATGCGGGTTGCAGCCGAAGATATCGACAACGCCTGTGAATATATTATTGTTTATGATCCTTACTGTGCCGAAGATCGGGCGCATTATCTGAAATTAGAGGCGCTGATTCCGCATCATCATGTGCTGCATTTGCCTTTTACCGGGCATGATGCGATCGCAGTTCTGGCCAGTTCAGAATTGCTCTATGACTTTTTGGTGCATGAATATGAGCCGAGTTATTTCTATCAGAAAATGCGTCGGGTCAAGAAAAACAGCAAGTTCTATTATCGCAAGGTGATCGAAAATGTCTTGCCACGACACCGCATGGCCTTGGGACACATTCTGAAAAATAACGATCTGCAACTGGATAACCAGTTTTTTGATGCCAGCCAGAAACAGGTAATCCTGCGGGAACTGTTGCGCAATAGACAGGTCGATCAGCATGATCTGCTCAAGCTCGGTATTCATGTGAATTTGCCACAGGAAAATCGTCAGTTGCTGTTGGACCAGTATGGACATGGTCTGGTATTTAATGTCATCAGCCATAAAATCGAAAGTTATGCAGAAGGTGCAATTGCCCTGAACCATAAATTCCTGATCCCGATTTATGCCAAAGGCAACGGTTTATTGAGCATTAACCTGAATGATGAACGTTATCTGGTGGTGATGAATGACCGGCATATCATGAAACTGATCAAGGAACAGGATGAACTTAGTCTGGGTATGCACCCGATTTTAATGAAGCGCTATAGCGATTTTTATATGTTTAGCTATAAGCAGCTGAATCTGAGTACCAATGAGTATGGTGCTGCTTCTTTTATCGACGATAGTGACAAAAATACGCAGTTTGTGACGCGCAGTGAGATAAATTAACTAAAAATTTTAATAAAAAACAATTACTTGACTTGTGATGAGCTTGGCATAATATAGAGATAAGCGGTATAAATAATAAACTAATTATATCGTTCCCGATGGTTGAAACGAAGAAGGGGATCTCTATGATGCAAGCGACTCGGATGATGCAAGTATGTTTTATCTTCGGTTTGGTTCTGCCCAATCTGGCGCATGCAGAAACTGTGCATCCTGCAGTGATCATGGTCAGTGCGTCCATCATCTTTATGATTATTCTGTCCGTGTATGTGGTGTATCGAATCCGCAAGTCATTACGTAATCATATGGATAAACCGCTGGATTAATTGCTTCAGGCTGGCAACGGGTTGAAAAGTCTCAATGACTTGTTTTAAATGACAGACATAAATTGTCAAACAGGATTGAGGGGGCAGCAATGAAAGCCGTTTATTTAGACTATGCTTCTTTAGACCAGCAGGATTTGGACTTTCAGGCACTGCATGCAGCATTTGATCCACTGGTTTTGTATCCGGCGACATCGGCTGCCAAAATTGCATCCCGTGTAGCCGATGTCGATGTCATCATTACGAATAAGGTGATGATCGATGCAGCTACGATTCAGCAATGCCCTCAACTCAAACTCATTTTAATCTCTGCAACCGGCACCAATAATGTCGACCTTGCGGCAGCCAAAGCGCATGGGATCGTGGTATGTAACTGTCAGGCTTATGGCACTTCGGCAGTCGCGCAGCATACCATCATGTTAATGCTCAATCTGGCAACTTCATTCCTGTCTTACCAACGTGCGTTACAACAAGGCGAATGGCAAAAAGCCAGCCAGTTCTGCTTGCTGGATGCGCCGATTGTCGAGCTGGCCGGAAAAACATTGGGCATTATCGGTTATGGCGAACTGGGCCATGCGGTGGCGAAACTGGCCGAAGCCTTTGGCATGAAAGTACTCATTGCCGCGCTGCCAAACCGTACCTCGGATGCATCTCGTGTGCCATTTGCAGAGTTGCTTGCTCAAGTTGATTTTCTCAGTCTGCATTGTCCACTTACCGACGATACCCGACATTTAATCAGTCATGCTGAACTGGATGCAATGAAAAGCAGTGCATTTTTAATTAACTGTGCGCGTGGTGGTATTGTCGATGAAGCGGCATTGGTTGAGGCTTTGCGAGCAGGCAAGATTGCCGGTGCAGCGACGGATGTTCTAACGGTAGAGCCACCGAAACAGGGCAATGTGTTACTTGATTCAACGATTCCCAACCTGATTGTGACGCCACATAATGCCTGGGGCAGTGTCGATGCACGGCAACGGATTGTGGATCAGATGGTGGAAAATGTAGCAGCATTTAAACAAGGTCAGCCGATTCGACAGGTCAATTGATAAATCGTGTCGATACAAGATAATAGTTTTATTTTCTAAAAATAAAAAAGCCCATCACGGGCTTTTTTTATAAATCGGTTACCGCATAACTGGTAGCTGATCCAGACTGGGGTTGAGTCTGTGGTGTATTTGGGTTTTGCGTCGCATTCGACTGACTTAAAGGCTGCTGCACGATAGGCGCTTGTTGTGAATTGCCACGCCAGACTTCTTTGGTCTGCTGGATTTTCTGAC